>NZ_AFUG01000038.1:0-54102 GCF_000221545.1 Megasphaera sp. UPII 135-E | reverse complement strand
CATGCTCATAGCTTTTTTAAATCGTTTTTTTACTTCTTTGTAATATATTAACGTAATGTTATATCTTCACCATTTAATATCTTTTTCATCGTCTTCGCTGGGCACATAGCACCACACATAGTACAGGTTCCTTCACATTCAGGTTTGCTTGATTCATAATAAGCACGTGCTTTTTCTGGATCAATCGATAACGGGATCATCGTATCAAAATCCACGGCTACCCGTGCCTTACTCATAGCATCATCCCAAGCCTGAGCACCAGGAATACCTTTTGCTAAATCTGCAGCATGAGCAGCAATACGTGCCGCAATAATTCCTTCTTTAACATCATTTACATCAGGCAAACGTAAATGTTCGGCAGGCGTTACATAGCAAAGAAAATCAGCCCCACAAGAAGCAGCAATAGCTCCCCCGATAGCACTCGTAATATGATCATACCCTGGTGCAATATCGGTGACCAATGGACCTAACACATAAAAAGGTGCACCATGGCAAAGTCGTTTTTCTAATCGCATATTTGCAGCAATTTCATTTAAAACCATATGCCCAGGACCTTCAATCATCACTTGTACATTATGTTCCCATGCTCGTTTAGTAAGTTCTCCTAACGTAATTAATTCTTCAATTTGTGCCGCATCTGTTGCATCATGCGTACACCCTGGACGACAGGCATCCCCTAAACTCAAAGTAACATCGTAGGCTTCACAAATATCTAACAATCTATCGTAATATTCATAAAATGGATTTTCCTGATTATTCATCTCCATCCAAGCAAATAAAAGAGAGCCTCCCCGTGATACGATGTTAGTTAAACGAGGATTCTTTTTTATACGATCTGCCGTTTTTAAATTCATCCCACAATGAATTGTCATAAAATCGACCCCATCTTCAGCATGCTGCTGAACAACAGAAAAAAATTCTTCTACGCTAATTTCTTTTAAATCCTTGTCCAACATTCCTACTGCATCATACATAGGTACAGTCCCAATCATGGCTGTCGACATATCAATTAATTTGGTTCGAAATTCACGAGTTTTACCGAAATTACTTAAATCCATAATCGCTTCAGCTTTGAGTTCAATCGCATTACGTACTTTTTGCAGTTCTTCTTCGTGATTATTGTGTTCTGGTGATACGCCAAGATTTACATTAATTTTTGTACGACAGTCTTGCCCAATCGCCTCTGGTGACAAGCTAGTATGATTTTTGTTTGCAGGAATTACCACTTTTCCACTAGCAATAAGACTACGTAATTTTTCCACATCCATCTGTTCTTTTTTTGCAACAATTTTCATTTGTGGAGTAATAATTCCTTTTCGTGCTGCATCCATTTGTGTTGTATACATCTTGCTAACCTCCCCATTAATATAAAAAAGCTCACCCGACATAGGTGAGCTAATTACCAATTTCGCTTCCCTACGACGGCATTATCCGTATCAGGTACAAGGGTCAAATTTCTCATTTTCTCAGCCATATGGCTCCCCTAGCTTTTACACTTGCATACATATATGATATATTATATTTTTTTACAATCGTATTGTCAATAAAAATATATCTTTTATACATATTGCGTATCAAAATTATTCAGTGATATAATAAAATCAAAATATTTTTAAGGAGGATTTTATGAAAAAAATACAAATGAAACACCTGTTTTTCTCTCTCATTGTAGCAAGTATCATGGGAATAACCAATGCCTTTGCAGCCACTCCCACTATGCCAAGTGAAGTGCATGTGATCGGTTATGCGGAAAAAGAAATCATCCCTGATACCGCCTACATTTCTGTAGGCGTAGAAACAACGGGTACAACCCCCATTGCCGCACAAAAAGAAAATAATTCCCTCATGACTAAATTATATAATTGTGCTGTGTCATTTGGTCTAGCTAATACAGATATGAAAACAGAACAATTTTCTATTTATCCAAATTATGATGAAAAAGGAACACACATTGTTTCCTATACCGTTACCAATACGCTACGTCTAAAACTTCACAATTTAAAGCATATTTCCCCGTTACTGACACAATTAACCGAACAGGGAGCCAACAAAATACATAGTATTTCTTTTACAAGTGAACATATCGATCAAATACAATTAACGTTGCTACAAGAAGCGATTAAAAATGGTAAAAAAATAGCAGAAGTCGCTGCCCAAGCAGCAGATAAACAAGTCGGCAGCATTAAAGAAATAACTATATCGGATTTTCCCACCTCCCAACGTATCATGATGCGTAATGTTGATGCCCTATCAGCTAGCACTGCCCCTCTTGAACCAGGGAAAAATACTATACGACGCCAAGTTTCGCTAATATTTTATTTACAATAAAGTAAGTACTACTACCACCCGTCCTACCGATGATAACATGTTCTCATGTTCTAACGAAAAAATATTCCTACCCAGTGGGTAGGAATATTTTTTTTACGACATTCCCTTATCTATACAAGTATAATCAATC
Source organism: Megasphaera sp. UPII 135-E (assembly GCF_000221545.1). Lineage (NCBI taxonomy): Bacteria > Bacillati > Bacillota > Negativicutes > Veillonellales > Veillonellaceae > Megasphaera > Megasphaera sp. UPII 135-E. Next base: position 51,644 of record NZ_AFUG01000038.1, on the reverse strand, counting down.
GTTCCTAAAATAAATTTTTCCCACAAAAAAACTGACCTTCCATATTAGAAGGTCAGTTTTTGTTTAACTTGATCTAATTAAAATGTAAATACAAGTTGTGCCCGTGTTTCTTCATTTAATTTAGCATCTTTATCTGACTTTTTCTTAGAACTGAAAGATTGCATTGCTTGTAATTTTACATTCTTAGCTAAAACATAATCTACGCCAACACCCCAAGAACGAACATCAGATACCAACGTTCCATCTCTCCAAGAGCTGCTATTTACGTCTAAAGCGAATTTATCAGCATTTAAATATTCAACCCATACATCCCAAGATTGTGGCGTTACTGCATCAGCATAGCCATACTGTACTTTACCGCTCCAGAAGTCAGCACGTTTACTATCTTTTTTATCTTCTTTTAATGATTCATAATTAGCAGAAACAGTAATATTATTTCCTGCATTGATTTTAGCAAATGCACCTAATGCACGATAATTATTGTCATGTCCCCCTGGAATATTCATTACATTTGCGTGGTATACGCCAACAGAAGACATATCACCAAAGAATCCTTCTAACTGTTGGAAAGAAACTTTACGATTTGTTACATCATCTTCTTTAAATTTACCAAAACCAGCCGTAGCTACGATGTCATTGCCACCATAAGTAAGCGTTACGCCATCAGCAGCACCATCATAGAAATACCCTTGACCAAAGGTAAAATCTTGACGACCTACAACAACATTGATATTTTTAGGAAGGTTTACACTGACATTTGCTTTTTTCGTAACCGCACGAGCTTCATCAGCTTTCTTGCTATCGCCAAAATTTCCGGAATATTCAATGCCATAGTTTACAGTTACATTGTCATTAACAGCTGCTTCCGCATTTAAAGCGACTTTAGCATCATAAGAGCTATCCTTTTCATGTTTCTTATTGTCTTTAATGTGAATATAACGTACACGTGCATCACCCGTTAATTTTACATTACCTACGTTTTCTTCTAAATTCGATACACGAACACCCAAGTTATTCAATTCAGCAGCAAATTCTTGTGCCAACTTATTGATAACAGCACGTTGTTGTGCATTGGCACGTTGTGCATGTGCCATTGCTTTTGCTGTGATTTCAGCAGCTTCATACCGAGTAATATTACGGTTTCCTTGGAAATGTGTCCCATCTACACCCTGGATAATACCTGCATTAGCAATGCTTACTACAGATTTGTATGCCCAGCTATCTGCCGGTACATCAACAAACGGATTAGCTGCGAAAGCACATGTAGCACCAACTGCCATAGTTGCGACGAGAGCCGCGAGTACTTTTGACTTTTTCATAGTTAAAACTCCTTTATATAAATACTTACGTCTGTTATATAAAAGATTCCTTTCATCCTTACAAAGACGAGTTTTCCTTGTTTCCTCTCTTTGTATAATAAGACATACTCGGTATCTTTTCTAAATATTCTTGACGTAAAAGAATATTTATTAGCATTATGTTATCATTTTTATATAAAAATAGCAAGCATTAATTTAAAAATTTATTCTTCCATCCTATTTAATTGTTTATAATTAATAATTATTTTCAAATTACTTTTCTGATCAAAAGAAATTCACCTGTGTTTACTAGATATATACACTTATATAAATGTATACAATTTATTTTCTAAACTATCTAGCGTTCAATCTTTGTTTTCTTCTGTCGATACCCCATCTTTCTCTTTCATTTCTCCCTCATTGTCATCTTTTTTATTTACTTCTTCTTTAAATTCTCGCAAACTCATCCCCAACGCTTTACCTAAGCCACTCACTTTTTTGCCTCCAAATAAAATTAAAACAATTATCAAAATAATAATTAATTCTTGTGCTCCTAAATGCATAACTCTCGCTCCTTTCACTGTATGCTTACGGATAAATAAATCCTTCTACTTTTTTAGCTGGTGTAATTTCATCAATATGAATAACTGGTTGCATCAATCCATGCCAAGCCCGTTTTGTAACCGTTCCTTTTATAGCAACCCACTGATATTCTTGCCAGTGTTTAGGTCCTTCATAATGACAAGTAATACCAAAAGGAGTAACATCATTAATACAGCAAAACATTAAATAACGTGCAATAGTAAAATCATTTCCCGTTAACATTTCATCATCATAAGATACAAAACCGACTGCATATACAGTGTATCCTTGGTACATGTCTAAATTTTTAGTCAGTTCTAAATCAGCATCATAAAAATGTTTTGTATTCATAATAATCATACGATTATGATTATCAATCGTTATATGTGTTTGTCCATCAAAATCAATACCAAAGGGATGCGTTGATGCTTGCGGTGCATCTTGCATAGTTCCAATAATTTGTTTTGTATACGGTTCTTCTCCTAAAAGTAAAGGTCCCGTAATTAAGACAAGGGGTATCCAAATCCACAAACAAGCTTGATAAGATTGCTTATAAGAGACCTCTTTTCTACGCCATAGAGTCATTATCCCCCAAACTAAAAAAACAATAATAGATATACATACAAGGGGCAAAATACGTGGTGTAATAAACATTTTATACGTTCCTTGGATGACAAATATGCTTAATACAACCGCTAAAAGGATAAATAACATACCCTCTATCACTAATTGTAAATTCCAGCGTTTCATCATAACACCACACTTCCTGTAATCACCGCAAAGGCAAAGGAAAAAACAAAACAAGCCAATAATAAGGAAATAAGAAGTCGATATACAAATGCTTTAGGAAAAAGCGACGTTAGAACAAAAAAATTTTTAACATCCATCATCGGACCAAAGACCAAAAATGCTAATATACCAGGCAAAGGAATATTAGAACTCATATTGCGAGCAATCATCGCATCAGCCGTAGAACAAATAGATAGAACAAAAGCTAAAGCGATCATCAATTCAATGGTCATCGCTAAATTTCCCGTTAAAGAATAATATTTCAAGAAATTACCAATATATACTTGAAAAAATGATACAACCAAAGAGGCAATGATAATAAATGGAGCCATGCGAAAAAAATCTTTTCTTGCATTTTCTAAAAAATAAAATACCTTATTGCTTTTTTCTAGTGATTCCAATCTATCTTCCAAAGAAAGTAATCCTTGTCCCCTTCCTACAATCGAATCTAATCCACGATAGTGCAAGAATGATAAACTAACCAAAACAGCAATAATAACCCCTAAAACAAGACGTGCTATGACAACTTGAGGCATCCCAAAAAACGCATACCATGTTGAAAGAATGACAATAGGATTAATAATAGGGCTAGCAAGCATAAATAATAGTGCTGCCGGTAATGGCACGCCTCGCACTAATAGGCTACGGAACACAGGGATTGCCGCACAATCACATACAGGAAATAAAAAACCTCCAACTAAAGCCCAGCCCATAGAAGTAACCAGATTTCCTTGTAACCGTTTTGTAAAAAAAGAACTAGGAATCCACGTTTGCAAAAAGGACGAACAAATAATACCTAGCAGCAAAAATGATAGTGCTTGAATTACCGTTGCCATCCATAACGCCATCGCATATTTTACATTTTCTAATAATGGTATTGATGACACGGAAATCCCTATATAGCAGACAGCCATCCCTACTCCTAGTGCTATTGTTCTACCCGTGATATGCTGATGATCTTTCAATATTTTGTTAATACTACGCCGATCCACTAATGAAGAAACACGTATACACGGTGTATGTGGACATAACTGTTGCAGCCGACTTATCACTGTTTCATCATCGGTTTTAGATATAACTTGCGTCTCCTCTAATTTATCCCACCATAAAATACAATCGGCATTTGCTAATTGAGATTCAACAGCACTTCCGGTTTTTCCTAATAAATGCAAACAATAATTTGTCGTTGTCACAAAATATACCCGCTTAATCTGAAATATATTCACTAAACAAGGGTCGCAAAACAATCGTTCTAAAAGTGTAAAAGAAAGCATCCCATTGTACTCTAACCATACTTCTTGAACATCTTTTCCTTGTACCGCTATAAGCAGCGATTGTGCTACCTCTTCTATATTAGTAGTAGTTAACATCGGTAACATACATATAGGTGTATCTGATTTAGTCCTACCATCTTCCATGGCAACCCGTCCTACACGGGACGAACGAAAAGACAGAATATGATTTATTACACATGTTTTACCCGTACTTAAAAAACCTGTAACCACATATACTGGAATAGGTTCTATAATCCGACTCATCCCTCTTGCCACACTTCTTTCCATTGTTTTTCCGATAATTTCTTACCGATACATGTCAAGAAATTTTCTTTTATATCAATTGGTTTTATCACTATATTAGTACCATTATATTGAATTTCAATATGTCCATCAGGTGTTGGTAATATACCTTTCATCCGTACACATACTTCCGGCATTTGTTGCATGTGCCCTTCTATATATATACGCCATTCCTCTGCCGTTCTAGCTTGTCTCGCATGCCATGTATACGATGAAAATGATATATGTTCGTCATGTATATGGTCATACTCATGACAAGGTGCCGTTTCCAAGGTAATGGGCACCTCGACACTTGCCGCTTGCCCTAAATGTAATACCGTTTGCCATGGAATCTCATCCCATGGTTCTTGATAAATATATGCTGATGAATTATATTTTTTTATTACCGACAATGCTTCTCCTAACGCTTCTCTATTTTGTTCAACATGACTACAAATAATGATATCGCCTGAATGCAATTGATCTTCATAAAATTCCCCAAAATTACGTGCATATAATGCACATGTCTGTATGTCTATGATGGTAATACAGCCTTTAACGGTTACAAGATCAGATAATTCTTTACTTTGACAAGCCATACGTATTTCTGAGGCTTTTCCCACCCCGGATGGTTCAATAAAAATAATATCTACATCTTGTGTTGCCAATACTTCTTTCAAAGACGTTTTAAAATCGCCAGACAAACTACAACAAATACAACCCGAAGTTAATTCCCGTACATGCATCCCTTGTTTTTTTAAAACAGTTGCATCAAAACTAACTTCGCCAAAATCATTTTCTACAATCATAACCCGTTCTTTTTTATCTAATTGTGCTATAAGATGTTGAATACAAGTTGTCTTACCCGCACCTAAAAAACCTGAAATAATATATATAGGTATGTTCATGAGTAGTATCACCAACTTTTCTTTATATGCTGCCTCATTGTAGCACACAAATTTAACCAATTGCAATGCATATTCCCCTGAAAAATGATAAAAAACTAATTGACAAAAAATAGAATACAAGATATAATAATTTTTGTTGACGGGGCATAGCGCAGTTTGGTAGCGCACTTGGCTTGGGACCAAGGGGTCGCAGGTTCAAATCCTGCTGCTCCGACCAATATTTTATGCGGGTGTAGCTCAATGGTAGAGCGCCAGCCTTCCAAGCTGGTTACGTGGGTTCGATTCCCATCACCCGCTCCATTTATTATGACTCAGTAGCTCAGCTGGATAGAGCAACAGCCTTCTAAGCTGTGGGTCTAGAGTTCGAATCTCTACTGGGTCACCACAAAAACCTTTTAAAAACCTTCTATTTAATGGAAGGTTTTTATTTTATAGTGAAAAATAAAAAAACTTCAAGAAAACTCTTCTTGAAGTTTTTTTATACTATACTTGCAGCAACGAAATAAACGTGTCTACATCAGGTAATTCCGGTAATACTGCCCATGGTTCACACGCAGCAAGAACATCATACGAATAATGTCCCGTTGCTACCGCAATAGTCTTTGCACCAATAGCTTTTCCGCATTGTATATCATACGGTGTATCACCAATGACATACACTTCTGCAATTTCATCGCCCCACTGCTTTTCTGCAATTTTTCGTGCATGTTGTGCTAAATCATTGCGATAATAAAAATGAAAAGCAAATCCCGAATGCACAAAGTCAAAATATTTATCTAACCCAAAATAAGATAGCTTTAATTTTGCACCGATGGAACTATTCCCCGTTAACAATAGTTGCTTAACTTGAGGCTTATGATGCAAGGCCTCTAAAATAGGCGGTACCGCCTTAAAAATAGTCCCTTCCTTTCCCGTTCGTTGCAACCATTTCAATAAAGCCGCTTCGTATTGCCGACAAAAAGACTGGACTTCCTCTTCTGTTGGCATAATCCCCGTCGACTTGTACAACACTTGCTGACAAATATAATTATCCGTGCGTCCGCCTGCCTCAATTCGCGGCAGATGCACCTTTGGGCCCTTACACTGTCGAAATACTTCTAGCACTGCATGCATTCCCGCAACACCTGTATTAATAAGGGTTCCATCAATATCCCAATATACGATATTCATCTTGTACCTCTGCCGCTAAGATCGGCTATTACTTCGTCTGCGAAACAATATCACGCGTATCCCGAGCAATCATAATTTCTTCATTTGTCGGAATGACATATAATTTTACGGTAGAATCATCCGTACTAATCAACGCGTTTTTGCCACGTACATCATTACGTTTTTCGTCTAATTTTGCTCCTAAATAAGCTAATCCACGACAAATACCCGCACGATCTTCAATACCATTTTCGCCTACACCTGCTGTAAAGGTAATAACATCTACCCCTTCCATAGCAGCTGCTAACGCACCAATAGCTTTTTGCACTTGATAATGGAACATATCCAATGCTAATTTAGCTCGTTCATTCCCATTTGCTGCGGCTTCCCCTAAATCACGGAAATCACTGGATACACCAGAAATACCAAGTACACCCGATTTTTTATTCATAATCGTATCCATTTCCTTTGCCGATAAACCACGACGTTCCATTTCATGTAATACGATAGCTGGATCAATATCTCCACAACGAGTACCCATTAATACACCGGGCAAAGGAGTAAATCCCATTGTCGTATCTACGCTTTTACCATATTTAATAGCCGCTAACGAAGAACCATTTCCTAAATGGCAGTTGATAATACGCAATTTTTCAACAGGAACTCCCATAACGCGAGCAACTTCACCAGCAACATAACGATGGCTCGTGCCATGAAAACCGTAACGGCGAATACCATCTTCTTTATAAAATTCATAAGGAACACCATACATAAATGCCTTTGCGGGCATAGTTTGATGGAATGCTGTATCAAAAACACCAACTTGAACAACATTAGGCATAATCGCCTGGCAAGCTTTAATACCAATAATATTAGGCGGATTATGAAGTGGGGCCATATCTACGCATTCATCCAATGCCTGCATCACTTCATCTGTAATTAATGTAGAGCAAGCAAATTTTTCACCACCATGAACAACACGATGTCCTACGGCATCAATAGCATCCATAGAAGTAATAACACCACAGTCTTTATCTGTCAAAATGTTTAATACCAATTGAACAGCGACATTATGATCGGGAATAGGTTGATTAATAACCTTTTTCTGATCTTTCCATTTATGGGTTAAAACACCCTCTGCCAATCCAATGCGTTCTACTAACCCTTTTGCCATTACTTCTTCATTCTTCATGTCTATCAATTGATATTTTAACGAAGAACTACCACAATTTACGACCAATATGATCATTACCTGTACCCTCTTTCGTTCATCTAATTATTGTATGTGACCAAAGACACGATCAATAGCTTCTTTCCCGATGTTATCACCTTGACGATATACATATTGAATGTGCCATACTTGGTCTTTATCTTCAAAGAAGAGACTTTGCATCACAATACGGATTTTTTCATCCTTACGAAGTTGATTATAATGACATATCAATTCGCGTCCAGACCGATTACCAATATTGATTTGCCTACTCTTCATTTGTAGATCTGAAATATCTTCCGCCTGTGAAAGTGCTAACACCACGTTATCAATGGTTTGATCAACTGTCGTCGCTGTTTTAGGTTCAGCTAATGCAATGATGGTCATACGCTTATCTTCGCCACCATACAATACACCTGGATCTGATTTGCGCTGTATCCGCCCTAAATCAAAAGGACTTTGCATATACAATTCAGATGAGCCTACTTTTAATTGTACTGTACCAAAACTATATGTTTCTAATACAGATGCATTGCCGCATCCAGCCACAATAGCTGCTGTTCCAATTAAAATAATTGCTTGTTTCCAAGATTTCCACTTCATAACCTTCACCTATTTTTCTTTCTACAGACTCTTTTTAGTATATCATATTCACTGTCTATAATAAATATTTTTATTAATTTTTTTCATCATTTCTTGTCCGTTATAAATTTCTACCATCACTTCCTACCATCATATTTATTATCCCACTACTACCGCTCTTTTTTTACACGTTTCTAAAAGGGATAACACAAAAATTTCTAAAATACAACCCCTCTTTACTTTTTATCAAGCAAAGAGGGGTCCTATTCGGTTACTAATTTTTCGTGTATAAGTAACGATATTCCATATGTAACCCATTCATTTCTATTTTCTTACTACCCGCTGTAACACCGTTACTACAGATGCCGTAATAAAGGCCGAAATCAAAGCTTCTGGTAATCCATTCATCGCACAAATCCCAATGATAATATCCGCTACATGTGCAACAGGAATATGTCGAACTTCGGCAAAATGCTTAGCATATAATAAAAAGATACCTCCCATAACACCAATGGTATTAATAGCCGAACCAATAAATCCAGCAATTGCCAAGCTTAGTAAATTTTGTCGAATAAGCTTACGAATTCCTACATACGTATAATAAGCACCGACAGCAATTAAAATCCGTGGAAGGATCGAAATAAGTGGATTTAATAAAGCAAAAGATAATACAACAGGCGATGTGATTGCCTGAATAATGCTAAAACAACCAAATAAAAATCCAACCATTATGCCTACCCGCGGTCCAGCCAAAACAGCCCCAATAATAACAGGTACATGTAATATGGTTGCTTTCATCATCGGTAAAGGAATAAAACCATAACCCGTTACTCCCAATAAGACAGTAATGCCTGCCAGCATACCAATGATGGTTAATTCCTGAGTCGTAAATAAAGCCTTTTTTACGGGTACCGTGAATGAATCACCCGAATATTTATTCATTCTTTTTCCTCCGTTCTCGTTCTTGTACAGATACAAGTCGTTATAATCAAACATACCACTAACATTGCGGTCTCGCTTTATGCCAACCAACTATAACAATGCTTCGTATTTATGCCAAATGTATTATAACATAACCAAATGTACTTGCCCATAGAAAAACAAGAAAAAGTGAAAAAAAGAACAATTCTATGCCTAGGATGTGTTATTTGCTAAAACAAATCCTTCTTAGTAAGATGTTGCAACCCCTTATATGCAATGTCTTTACGATATTGCATACCTGCAAAATTAATTTTATCAACTGCTTGATAAGCTTTTATAACCGCTTCTTTTAAATCCATTCCCGTTGCGGTAACCCCTATCACGCGTCCGCCATTTGTCACAAAAGTCTGTTCTTTTTTTTTCGTACCCGAATGGAAAACAAGCACATCATGAATTTCATTCAGTCCATGAATAACATCCCCCTTATGAGAGGTAGCCGGATAACCGCTAGAAGCCATCATAACACAACAAGCAGCACCTTTTTGCCATGTGACTTGTTTAGCATCGACCGTTCCTACTGCACAATCATACATAATTTGTGCCAAATCTCCTGTCAGCAAAGGTAATATAGCCTGTGTTTCGGGATCACCAAAACGACAATTAAATTCAACTACCTTTGGTCCCTCTTTAGTAATCATTAACCCCGCATATAAACAACCTCGATAGGTAATTCCTTCTTGGTGTAATGCTTGTAATGTTGGGTATAAAATGCGTTCTTTTACTAATTTCATCAGGTCTACAGTCAATATAGGTGCGGGTGCATATGCGCCCATCCCCCCTGTATTCGGTCCTTTATCATGATCAAATATACGCTTATGATCTTGAGCAGAAATAAGAGGCACTACCTGTGTACCATCTACAAAAGATAATACACTTACCTCTTCGCCTTCCATGCACTCTTCTATCACAACCTTAACCCCTGCAGCGCCAAATTCTTTTTCTGCAAGCATACGTGAAACGGCTTGAATTGCCTCCGTTGTCGTCTGGGCAACGACTACCCCTTTTCCTGCCGCCAATCCATCCGCTTTAATTACAATAGGTGCACCTTGCTTAAGAATATACTTCTTCGCACTTTCTAAATCCGTAAACACTTCATATGCGGCCGTAGGAATCCCATATTTTTTCATCAATGCTTTAGCAAATGCCTTCGAGCCTTCTAACTGCGCTGCTTTTTTATTCGGTCCAAATACAGGAATACCTACGGCTTGCAAACAATCGGTTATCCCCTGTGTCAATGGTCCTTCTGGCCCAATAACAACAAGATCCACTTTTTTCTCTTGACAAATGTTTACCATTTCATCGAGGTTATTATTTTCCACGGGCACACAAGTAGCGAGTGCTTGCATTGCATCATTTCCAGGAATAGCATAAATTGATTCTACTTGTTTACTTTTTGATAATGCATAAACAATGGCATGTTCTCGACCACCACTACCAATAACTGCTATTTTCATTCTATGCCTTCCTTTCTTACTACCTCTTGTAAATACGTAGCAATAGCTGTATCATATGCCGCTGTATGAGCAAACGCTTCACGGGCTAATTTCAATCGATAGGCATCAGAAAAAACACCATCCCTTTGCAAAATAGAAATGCATTCGGCATATTGCTTGGGATTTGTAATAACCGCTACATAGGCATTATTTTTAGCCGCTGCACGGACCATACAAGGACCTCCAATATCAATCTGTTCAATCGCATCAACTAATGTAATACCCTCTTTTTGTATGGTTTCCTCAAAAGGATATAAATTAACTACCACCATATCAATAGGAATAATATCATATTTTTTCATTTCTTCCTGATCACGAATATGATCACGCCGTGCTAAAATAGCCCCATGAATCTTGGGATGTAACGTTTTAACACGATCATCCATCATTTCAGGAAAACCCGTTACATCGGATACGGAAATAACAGGCACCCCCTGTTCTTTTAATAACCGAAAGGTTCCTCCCGTAGAAAGGATTTCAATTCCCATTTTAGTAAGCGCCTGTCCCAATGCAACAATTCCCGTTTTATCCGATACACTTAGTAATGCTCGCTTTATTCTCATCCCTCTACCTCCTATTTTCGATGTACTACACGCGATTCACAAATTTCTAATTGATCATTACAAAATAACGATACGGCATGAACAAAAGCAAGATGTTCTTTAACCAAAATACGATTTGCCAATGTATCTTCTGTATCTGTTTCATATACAGGAACCGTTTCTTGCGTAATAATGGGTCCATCGTCCATCGCAGGCGTAACAAAATGAACCGTACAACCAGCAACTTTTACACCCGCCTCAAGTGCCTGCCGTTGTGCATGTAACCCCTTAAATGATGGCAATAAAGAAGGATGGATATTAATAATTCTACCTTCATATGCACGTACAAAATCTGCATCCAATATTCGCATAAAACCAGCTAAACAAATTAAATCGGGATGCAACGCATCAACCTGCATTTTTATTTTTTTATTAAACTCCCCTTTTGTAGGATATTCCTTTCTATCAACAAGAAAAAATGGAATATCCCATTCTTTCTCTTTTTGGCGGATCTGTGCTTGCGGTATATCACAAATAAGTCCGACGGGAATCCCATTAATACGACCATCTTGCATCGCTTCATACAAAGCACTCGCATTTGAGCCTCGTCCTGAAGCCAATAAAAGCACCTTTTTTTTAGTCATTAAAAAGTCCTCCCTCTAAAACAACAGGCACATCGCTTTCTCTGACTTCTCCTATTATATACGCTGCTTCATGTTGAGCCGCTAACCATTCACGAATGGGACCAGCATCTTCTGGTGAAACGACCAAAATCATACCAATTCCCATATTAAATGTGCGATACATTTCTCTTACAGCAACATTTCCCCAATTTTGTAATAATGTAAAAATAGGCAATACAGGCCACGCTGTGGTATCAATGACTACACCTAATTGGTTTGGTAATATGCGGGGAATATTTTCATAAAATCCGCCTCCCGTGATATGTACCATTCCCTTTATCGTGTATTTCTTTAAAAGCGGTAAACATACTTTCGGATACAAACGAGTAGGCGTCAATAATGTTTCTCCCAACGTAGTTCCTAGTTCAGGAATGTTTTGATCTAAAGAATAATGCATCCGATCAAAAATTATTTTTCGCACTAATGAGAACCCATTAGAATGTACGCCTGTTGAAGGAAGCCCAATCAATACATCACCAGCCTGTATCGTATTTCCCGTAATTAATTTTTTTCTTTCCACAATACCCACGCCAAAGCCAGCTAAATCATAATCACCTTTCGCATAAAATCCAGCCATTTCCGCCGTTTCGCCACCTAATAAAGCACACCCTGACTCTTTACAAGCTTGAGCGACGCCACGAACAATCGTAGCTACTTGCGTAGGCTCAAGTGCCCCTACAGCAATATAATCCAGGAAAAATAGCGGTTCTGCACCTTGTACTAAAATATCATTTACCGACATAGCAACACAATCTTGCCCCACTGTATCATGTTTTCCCATTTCAATAGCTAGGCGTAATTTAGTGCCAACACCATCAGTACCACTGACTAAAACAGGATCTTCCATCCCCATCTTAGCTAATGAAAACAATCCGCCAAAACCGCCTAAATCACCGATTACTTCTGGACGATAAGTGGCTTTAACAGAATCTTTCATTAATTCAACCGCCTGATTTCCAGCATCAATATTGACTCCGGAAGCAGCATAAGTTAACGCTTCTTGATTATTATTCAAAGGCATATTTTTCTCCTTCCTCCGTAACGACGGGGACAGTTGTAGGATAATGATTATTAAAACAAGCCATACACATAGTATTCGGTAAAATATGATCCATTGCTCGATATAATCCTTCAGGCGAAATAAAATGTAATTTATCTACGCCAATATAAGCTCTTATCTCTTCTTCATTCATACGTGCCGCGATTAATTCTTTTCGTACGGATGTATCAATGCCATAAAAACAGGGATATTTTACAGGTGGAGCAGAAATACATAAGTACACTTCTTTCGCGCCTGCTTCACGCAACATCTTGCAAATAATACCACTCGTTGTTCCGCGTACAATCGAATCATCTACCATGACAATGCGTCGATCTTTTACCACCGATTTGACCACATTTAACTTCATTCTCACCGCTAGTTCTCTTTGTTTTTGATCTGGTTTAATAAAGGTACGTCCCATATATCTATTTTTAATTAACCCATAATTAAATGGAATGCCCGAAGCCATAGAATATCCAATAGCTGCCGTTGTTCCACTATCGGGTACAGAAATTACTAAATCTGCATCATATTGTGTTTCTTTCCACATTTCTTCGCCCATGTTCAAACGAGCCTGATAGACATCTTGCCCATCAATAATACTATCAGGGCGAGCAAAATATATATATTCGAAAGAACATACTTGTTTCGATTGCGGAGCAGTATACATTTGTGAAGTAATTCCACGGTCGTTAATCTTAATATACTCCCCTGGCAAGACATCTCGAACAAACGTAGCATGAATGGCATCTAATGCACAACTTTCTGAAGCAATAACATAACCACCTGATGCCGTTTTGCCGATACAAAGAGGTCGAAAGCCAAAGGGATCGCGTGCTCCATATAAAGCATCTTTCGTCATAAAAACTACTGAATACGCACCTTCAATCCGTCTCAAGCTATCCATCATACGTTCTTCTATCGTTTTTTTGTGACTTCGCGCGACAAGATTAACTATGATTTCACTATCCATTGTCGTTTGAAAGGCTGTCCCGCTTTTATCTAACGCTTCTCTTAACTGTCTCGTATTAGTTAAATTTCCATTGTGTGCTAAAGCGACTTGTCCCATTGAAGTATATACCGCTAATGGCTGTATATTTTGTGGATTATTCGCACCTGTCGTAGAATAACGGACATGTCCAATCCCAATATGTCCAGTTGCCGAAGGAACTCCCTTTTCAAAAACATGACTAATAAGCCCCATTCCACGATGGGTATGGATATTTTCTCCATCATGTAAAGCCATCCCACCACTTTCTTGCCCACGATGTTGTAAAGCAAAAAGCCCCCAATAGATATATTTAGGAATATCTAATTTCGGGTCATAGATACCAAATACACCGCATTCTTCATGCCATTTATCTAAGGTTGGATCGTATAACATACCATTCCTCCATTAATATTATTGCTTTATATTGCTTGTACGGCCTCTTGTATTTTTTGATTTTTTCTTTCGACTTCTCCGGCCATATTATGCCGATAGGAGCTATATTGTTGAGCTAACTTATGATTTGATGCAGCCCCAATTTGAATAGCCAACAGAGCGGCATTTTTCGCACCATTAATAGCTACGGTAGCAACTGGCATTCCCGATGGCATTTGTACAATCGACAATAACGCATCCATACCTTTCATAGGGCCGCTTTCCAACGGTACACCAATAACAGGCAACGTAGTGTATGAAGCTACTACCCCTGGTAAATGTGCAGCCATGCCAGCCCCTGCAATAATACAGGTAATGCCTCTTGCTACAGCTGTTTCTGTAAACTCTCGAACTGCTTGTGGCGTACGATGAGCAGATGCTAATAACACTTCGTATTCTACTCCAAATTGTTTTAATACTTCTAACGCCTTTTTCATTACTGGGAAATCCGAATCACTCCCCATAACTACTCCTACTTTCAACAATAATCCCTCCTAAAAACAAATACACCTCAAGAACATCTTATTCTTGAGGTGTATACACTGAGACATACGACTTGCACCGCAATTTACAATGGCATTTTTTTCGCAGCTGTAATAAAGCAGGCATCGTATTCTCTCCATTCATTAACAATAATAACTACGTGTCCTAATTGACATCATCATTTTAACAAAAAGAAATATTCATGTCAATCTTTTAATGTGCCAATTATTTCACAAATATGTGTGATTTTTTCTTGTTGACAATATTTTTCAAGACCTATGGCAATCTCTTCTATTGCCTGCGGATTAACAAAATTATAAGCACCAACTGCAACCGTTGTAGCTCCTGCCAGCATAAACTCTACTACATCCTGCCATGTGCTGATTCCCCCAACACCTAAAATAGGAATATGTACAGCCTTAGCTACTTGCCATACCATACGTAAGGCAATCGGTTTAATCGCTGGTCCCGAAAGTCCACCCGTAATATTTCCTAAAACAGGTTTTCTTGTCGTAATATCAATAGCCATTCCCGTTACCGTATTAATAAGTGAAATTCCACTTGCACCCGCAGCTTCTACCGCTTGTGCCATATAGGTAATATCTGTAACATTAGGCGATAATTTCATAATTACTGGTTTTTTCGTATGCCTTCGCACTGCTGCTGTCACTGCTGCTGCCGCCTTAGCATCTGTACCAAAAACAATACCGCCTTCTTTAACATTCGGACAAGAAATATTGACCTCAACCGCATCTACGCCAGGTACATCTAATTTTTCAGCAAGCTCTCCATATTCTTCTACCGAACTAGCTGACATATTCACAATAAGTGGAATATGCAATTTTTGTATCTCCGGTAACAAATTAGCTAAAAAAAACTCCACCCCTGGATTTTCTAAACCAATACAATTAAGCATCCCCGATGGCGTTTCAGCAATACGCACACCTGCATTTCCTTCTCTCGGTAACGGCGTAATACCTTTTGAAATAATCGCCCCTACATACTTCATTTGTAAAAACGGCATATATTCAAAACCAAAGCCAAACGTTCCTGATGCCCCCATAATAGGCGTATTCATAGGTATCCCTAAAAAAGTAGTTTGTAATATAGAATTACTCATAAAAATACCTCCCGCGAGGAAAATACCGGTCCATCACTACATACTTTGTATCGAATACCAGCTACTTTTCCCGTAAAAGTACACCCTAAACAGACACCAAATCCACAAGCCATGCGTTTTTCCAAAGAAACCTCACAATCGATATTATGGAGCATTGCTTCTCTAGCAACTGCTTGCATCATTGGCGTTGGTCCACAAACAGCTATATGACCTACCGTATGCTGTTTAAAAATAAACGGTAAAGCAGCTGTCGCAAAACCATGGATACCTACGGAACCATCATCAGTAGTAGTATAAATTATATCGGTATAAGCTGAAAACAAGTGAGTCCAAAAAGTTTCTTCTTTATTTTTAGCCGAAATTAAGACAATAGGATGTTTTATCTTCTTGGCTAAAAACAAGAGTGGTGCCGCTCCCATGCCACCGCCAATTAATAAGGAATGTTCCCTACCGATTGAAAAAACTCCCTTTCCCAAAGGTCCTTCAACACTGATAACTGAAGTGGGTAATAACGTTTTCATTTCGTTAGTTCCTTGTCCTACTACACGATACATTATTGTAATGGTTCCCGTTGTAGGATCCGCATTAGCAATTCCAAAGGGTCTACGCAAAAACGTGCTACCTGCCATATATTTTACATTCACAAATTGTCCTGGCTTAGCAATCGCAGCAATCCGTGGAGCCTTGCACACCATTTGATAAATTGAAGGAGTAAGTACTTTATTCATCATAATTTCAGCATTTTCTACCCATGTTATCAATTAACATCCCATTCCTTTCCTTAAAGTTCCCATGTATTTTATCATAAAAAACACTAAAAATAAATAAAAAAAGCAAAGAAACATCTTTTATATGCTCCTTTGCTCTTGTATTCTCTTAAATACTTACCTTACAAAGACATTCGGGTAATGTAATTTTACGTGTCAATACTTTTTCAACGGCCTGACAAATAGTATCCGTTCCTAAATGATATGCCGTTAATAACTCATCCGGATCACCCGATTCGCCAAAGCAATCTTCTATACCGACACATTCAGCAGGTACACAACAATGTTGACTTAGTGTTTCGCAAATCGCACTCCCCAAACCACCTATACGCTGATGTTCCTCACAGATAACAACTGCTCCCGTAGCAGCTGCATATTGACAGATCCCCTCCACATCTAACGGTTTAACCGTATGTACATTAATAACAGATGCAGAAATACCTCTTGCTGCCAATTGCATAGCTGCCGCCAAACTTTGAGCTACCATCACCCCGTTAGCAAAAATAGTTACGTCTTTTCCTCTGCGCATAACAGATATTTTTCCCAACACAAAAGGTGTATCATCCGTAGTAACCACTGGTGCTGGATTACGCCCAAAGCGTATATACGAAGGCTCTTTAATATCATATAAAGCCAGCGTAGCCTTATATGTTTCCTTATAATCACAAGGAACAACCACAGTCATATTAGGAATCGTACGCATTAAAGCAATATCTTCTAGTGCTTGATGTGTACCACCATCAGGGCCAACAGAAATGCCCGCATGAGCACCACCTAATTTTACGTTCAAGCGATTATAACAAACAGTATTACGAATTTGTTCCCAGGCTCGCCCCGTTAAAAAAACACCATACGTAGAAACAAAAGGCGTTAATCCTGCTGCGGCCATGCCAGCTGCAGTACCAACCAAATCCTGTTCAGCAACACCAATATTAACATATTGTTCTGGATACTTCCGACGTACCCAATCGGTTCTCGTCGAGGTAGCAACATCTGCATCCAATATAATTACATCTTTATGAGTATGACAAAGTTCTAACAACGCATTACCATACCCATCACGCATCGGTACTCGTTTCATTCTTGTACCTCCTGGCTTAATTCCTTCATCGCACTGGCATACTGCTCTTTATTCGGAGCCATACCATGCCAATCTGCTTGATTTTCCATATATGAAACGCCTTTTCCTTTTACGGTCTTTGCCAGTAGTACTGTTGGTTTTTTCTTCACCTGTCGTGCTTCTATAAAAGCCTGATATAAGGCCTTTACATCATGCCCATCAACAGCTATAACATGCCAGCCAAAGCCCTGCCAAGCAAAAGCTACTCGCTCCATATCTTTTATCACATCGACCGAATCAACTAATTGTAAACCATTACAATCCACAATCAAACAGACATTATCTAATTGATGTTGCACGGAAAACATAGCAGCTTCCCAAATTTGTCCTTCTTGTTGCTCTCCATCGCCAATAAGACAATACACCCGTGACGCTATATCTTGTCTTTTTAAAGCGAAAGCTATTCCATTGGCAATAGATAATCCTTGTCCCAATGAACCCACGGCCATATCCAAACAAGGCAACTTTACCATATTGGGATGCCCTTGTAACGAGCTTCCTAATTGTCGCAGCGTTCGCAATTGAGATATTGGAAAAAATCCTTTGCGAGCCAAAACACTGTAATAGGCAGGTGCCGCATGGCCCTTAGATAAAATAAAACGATCACGCGTAGGATCATCTGGACATGAAGGATTACACTGAAAAATATCAGTAAAATATAAAGTTGCCATAATTTCTACTGCTGACAATGAACTTCCAGGATGACCTGAGCCTGCCAAATAGATAGAATGCACAGTATCTTGCCGAATTTGCCTACACAGTCTTTGCAGTTCCTTCATCATGCATTTCTTCCTCCTACTACCAGCAAACCAATATAAGGAAAAACGCATTGGTACGCCTTACATTAGCCCATGCGTTTTTCAATTCTACATATATAAAATCTTAGACCTCATATTATCATACCATGATTTTTCTGAAAAAATTCTTTTCATTATCTTTATTGTACACGCAATATATATATACGTCAATCAATTATCCGTTTTCATTATAATCATTTTGATATAAAAGCATACTCATTATCATTTTAATAAAGATATATGATTAGCAATTTGTGCAAATTCAGATAAATTCAATGTTTCTCCACGCCGATTACCATCAATATTCACTTGCTCTAATACATGCATAATCACATTTTTATCATAACCAGCACCTTTCAACGCATTCATTAGTGTTTTACGCCGTTGGGCAAATGCCGCTTTAACCACAGCAAAAAACCGTTTTTCATCACTTACTTCAACAATCGGCTTATTCCGAATTTGTAATTCCACAACGGATGAAGTGACCTCTGGTGCGGGTAAAAAAGAATGTGGGGAAATATCAAATAATAGCTGCGGCTCGGTATAATATTGTACAGCAACAGACAAAGCCCCATATATTTTATTGCCTGGAACTGCAACCATACGCTGTGCAACTTCTTTTTGTACCATAAAAATCATCCGCTTAATTGGTAACCTAGACTCTAACAACTGCATAATAATCGGGGTTGTTATATAATAAGGCAAATTTGCACAAACGGTAAAAGGCGTCTTTTTTACAATATCTAGAATCGATATTTTTAAAATATCGCCATGAATAATTTCTACATTATCATAATGTGCTAATGTTTTAGCTAATACTGGCAATAAATGTACATCTAATTCTACCGCATGCACAAATGCACCTGTTTCTGCTAAAGCCTGTGTCAAACTCCCTATGCCTGGACCAATTTCCAAAACCGAATCGCCGTCTTTAAGATCCGCTGCTCTGGCAATCTGATGTACTACATCAGGAGAAATTAAAAAATTTTGTCCCAACTTTTTATTCATCCGCAATCCAAAACGTTTAACAATATATCGTACTACATCTTCTTTTGCTAATTCTATATCTTTCATATATGCTAATCTCCTATTTGAGCAACGGCCTGTTTCCACTCTTCGCGTGTAACACCATAATGATTTAAACGTTGCAAAAATTGTTTTGCATTTCCATATCCTATACCCAATATTGCCCCTATCTTACTGCGACGAACCGACGCATTGCCACAACCACTACATTGCGCACTCCATAAATCAGCCATCGTAAAAGTGCTGGTAGGAGTATATTGTTGATATCGTGTTTTTAACAACGCACTTTTAATTGATTCTGCTGCTGCCTGCTCTATACCAATATCTCCATTAGCCGTAGCCTCTTCACGTGAAATAAACGCATGTTTTGCTTTAGGAAAACGTTTACTCAAATACATGCGAATACGTTCTCCCGCACTATCGGGATCCGTTAAAATAATAATCCCCCGTTTTTCATAAGCTCGTTGAATATGTTCTAATGTATCCTTCCTCAATGAAAAACCATCGGTAGTAATCATATCAACATCAATATGAGATGCTTGAATACGTGCTACATCCGATCGACCTTCTACTACCAATACTTCTTTAATCATACCCTACTCCTTCATTACGTTCCATAATATATTGTGCCGCCTGTAACACTGCTAATACATTATGCTCAAAAACAATACCCCCTTGCAAATATACAACATAAGGATCTCGAATGGGGCCATCTGCTGATAATTCAATAGAAGAACCTTGCACAAATGCACCAGCCGCCATAATAATTTTATCACTATAACCTGGCATATCATCAGGTATTGGTGTCACATGTGCATCAACAGGCGAAAAGGTTTGAATTCCTTCACAAAAATGACACATGTTATCTTCATTTTCCAAATAAATGGTTTGGATCAAATCAGAGCGCCGTGTCGTCGCTTGCGGCTCAACTTTAAACCCTAATTCCGCAAAAACAGCGGCTGCAAATACTGCCCCTTTAATAGCTTGAGCCGTTACATGCGGGGCCATAAAAAATCCTTGAAAAAATAACCGATATCCTGTTGCATAAGAACCTAATTCCTCTCCTAATCCTGGTGCAGTTAAATAATCGGCTGCCGCTTCTACCAGTTCTGTTTTTCCTGCAATATATCCTCCCGTTGGAGCAATACCACCACCAGCGTTTTTAATTAAAGAACCAGCAATAATATCTGCCCCTACTTCAATAGGTTCTCGCGTATCGGTAAATTCACCATAACAATTATCGACAAAGCAAATTGTTTGAGGACTATATTGTTTAACTGTTTTGATAATGCACTGTATATCTTCAATCGTCAAAGATGGTCTTGAAGCATAACCTCGTGAACGTTGAATAAGAGCAACCTTTGGTTGTAATCGCTTTACGGTCTTCGCAATCGAAGTTAAATCGTATGTATTATGCAAAAGCGATACTTCTTCATATAAGACACCTTTTTCTTTTAAAGAATGCGGCGTATAACGACTGTATCCAATTACACCTTGCATTGTATCATAAGGAGCACCAACTAACGATACCAATGTATCTCCTGCCTGTAATAAAGAACATAGCACCGTAGCTAGTGTATGTGTACCCGAAACAAAATGCGGTCTGACTAACGCTTTTTCCGCACGAAACACCTGTGCATAAACAGCATCTAAGTGTTCTCGACCTAAATCATTATAACCATAGCCTGTTGTTCCAGCAAAATGAAAAGCAGATAACTGAACTGCTTTATATGCTTGTAACACTTTACGTGTATTTTCCAATGCAATATGATCAATGTGCTGAAATTGATCTGCACAAATATAAAATGCTTTATTTTTAATTTCTTCCCACTGTATTGCCACTATTTTATTTCCTTTCTTGCAAATCCCAAGGCAAATTAGCCATAACATCTTGTATTAATTCGCTCTCTGTTCCATAGGTTTCTTTTGCAAACCAATGAATATATGGCATCCGTTTAAACCAAGTAATTTGTCGCTTAGCAAATTGCCTTGTTCTCTTTTTAATTATCATAACCGCTTTTTCCAAGCTTAATTCATGTCGTATATATGCAGCCAATTCTCTATAACCAATAGCCTTCATAGCTTGACTTTCCATATCGCATCCTAGTTGTAATAAGTACCTTACTTCATCAATCCATCCTTGTTGAATCATCATATCAATGCGCTTTTCAATACGTTCATATAACACACTTCTTGGTAATGATAAGCCAATCACATAAGCATCATAGCAAGGAGAACTAGCTTTACCTGCATGAATAAATTCTTTCCCCTGACCTAATTCAATCGCCTCAAGCAATCGAATTAAACGATTTTTATTCGCTAATAATTCATGCCAATCTCTCGGTTCCCACTGTGTATGTTTGTAAATATGTGCTTTCAATGTAGCCACATTACTATGTTTAATACGCTGTATCACCTGTGTGCGAATGGCTGGCACACTTTGAGGTGCACCAAATTCATATCCTTCTAACAACGCTTGTATATATAATCCCGTTCCACCAACCACAATCGGAATAGCATGTTGTTCATTATATTGGGCAATATACTGTTTAGCCTGAATACAAAATTGTGCCGCCGAATAAGTTTGTTCAGGCTGCAATATATTAATAAAATAATGACGAAATTGCCGTAATTCTTCAGGTGTTGGTTTCGCCGTGCCAATATCCATATGCTTGTATACTTGATAAGCATCACCAGAAATAAGTGGGGCATTTAATTTTTCCGCTAAAGCAAAACTTAAAGCCGTCTTGCCGACTGCTGTTGCACCGACTATGGCGACTACTTTGTCCATGCTTGACTGCCTCCTTTCAACACTGCATATTGAATATGACTATATTTTCCTCCAATATTCTCCATCCACGGAAACCATGATTGTATCCATTTCGTAGATTGTGTCTTAATAACTACGCGACTTGCTTTGGTTAGTGCTAAATCAATAATTTCTTTTGTTATGGGTTCTAAGGTTACAACATTGCGCAAAGGCTTAAAATTACTACTTAAAAGTACAGGATGTGCAAACATTGGATCAAAATAGATAACATCATAATATTCTGACGTTCGTCTCAACCAAATTTGATAATCCATGGCAATAAATCGAATGCGACGCAAGGCCGCAGTCACGTCCTCTTTTTCATGTCTATAATGTTGAAACCCCCACGCTGTAATAACGCCTAAATATGGTGAATTTTCTAATGCGGTTACACGTGTTCCCGAAGGCAAGCCAAAAGAAGCCGTAATTGCATCGGCCCCTAAACCACAAGTACAATCTAATATATGCCCGGCCTGTCTCATATCAAAAGCTTCTAACAGATAATCCCGTTCCCCTCTACGTAATTTTTTAATCCGTAATTCCGCTAACTGCAAACTAAAACCATGTTTTCCCTGAGGTGTATATAATTGAGGACCCTTTGCCGTATAAACAATAAAAATTCCACCGCTAAGCTCAGTTAAGCGTTCTAACGATTTTCCCCATCGCTCTACAAATATCCCCCCTATATGATGAGTCCACTGTTTAGCCGCGATACATACCGTCCCACTAGCTTTCATTGATGTCGTTACGATTAATTTCATGTTCGCTTAAATAATTTCGCCAATTCTTCCGCCGTAAAACGAATAATTACAGGTCTACCATGGGGGCAAACAAAAGGCTTTTCTGTTTTAAATAAATCATCTAATAACTGTTTCATCTCACGCATCGTAATATGATCCCCCGCTTTAATTGCTCCCCGACACGATAAATACGCTAATGCCCGATGCCGAATAGTTGCCTTATCAAGATGCTTATTTTCTTGTAAATCATGACATATAGTTTGCAATGATTCTTGAATCATACTCATCGACAAATCACAAGGAATTTCTTCTACACGAATAGTTTCAGGTCCAGCTTGTGAATACGTATAGCCTAAATCCTGAAATACCGCTTCTTGTTCTAATAAAATTGTCATATCATTTGTATCAAATTCAACAAACAAAGGCATCAATAATTGCTGACTCGGCAATCCTTCAACACGCTTGCAAAAACGATCATATCGTACTCGTTCATGAGCTGCATGTTGATCAATAATATATAAGTCATTTCCTTTTTTTGCTAAAATATAACATTCAGCTACCGATCCCAGGGGAAAGATCTCTTCCGTATCGGCAAAACGAATACTATCCGCACTCACCTCTTCTACGCCTTCTTTTGGGGCTAACTGCTGTGAAAATGCGCGTTCATCAACCGGAATAGATGAAGATGGTAACGGCACATAGTCATTCGTATGTCTGATCGGTTGTGCTGATTTTTCTAATGGCATATTAGACAATATAAGCGGTTGACTCTGTGACTCTACCTTGCTTCTTTCAACTAAACTATCTTCTCCACCAAAAAATGATTGTTGCACATGTGCATATTGAGCTGATGCTTCTTCAATATGTTGCATCTGCTGTGAATTTGCTTGGATCGGACGCGCCACCTGTTCTGGGGCCTCTTGTGCTACCAACGCTTGCACAATGGCATGATAAATAGCATGATAAATAGCTTTTTCATCAGAAAATTTAATTTCAGTTTTAGCTGGATGAACATTGACATCTATCGTAGCTGGATCCATCTGTAAATGAATCATAGCAAAAGGATATCCTACTTTGGGTAACATAGCATGATATGCATTATCAACTGCTTTGAACATCATCGGATTGTGAACAGTACGTTGATTCACCACACATGTTTGCCAGTTTCGTGAACTTTTTAAAATAGACGGTCTACCAACAAATCCCGTCACCATTACATACTCATCTTCATATTGTACTGGAAAAATTTCCTTTGCTACATCTACCCCATAAATAGCCGCAATTGTTTCTTTTAACTCACCAGTTCCACCCGTTTGTAGCGTAGTTCTACCATTATTAATAAAAGAAAAACCAATATCCGAATGAGCCAATGCCAACTTTGTCAACATTTCACTAATTTTTGACGCCTCTGTTCGCTCACTTTTTAAAAATTTTTTCCGTGCTGGCGTATTAAAGAACAAATCGTTCACTTCCATCGTTGTTCCAATAGACGAACCAACTTGTTCTTCCGTTTCTACCTTCCCTGCATTAACTATTAAATGAGTGGCAAAATCATCCTCTTTTCTACGCGTCGTAATTTGAAAACGAGATACAGAAGCAATACTCGGAATAGCTTCACCTCGAAAACCCAAAGATGTAATAGAAAAAATATCTTCAACCGAGCGAATCTTGCTGGTCGCATGTCGAATCATACACATGTGGGCATCTTCTTGACTCATACCACACCCATCATCTGTAACACGAATATAAGTTTGACCACCATTTGCGATTTCTACTTCAATCATAGTTGCCCCTGCATCAATAGCATTTTCTACTAATTCTTTAACACAAGAAGAAGGCCGTTCTACCACTTCTCCTGCGGCAATTTTATTTCTTGTAGCCTCATCCAGTACAGCAATCATCGCATTCACTTCATTCCACTCCCCTCTTTTGCCTCCGTTTGTAATTTATACAAAAACGAAATAGCTTCAATAGGTGTCAATGCCATAACATCCACTGACACTAATGCATCTATAATTGGATTCGTGAATAAATCTATATTACGTTCAACCACTTCCTTAGAAGCAGCCACCCGACAAGGTCTTGTTTCCGCTGCCTCCAAGTCTTTTAAAATTACTTCCGCCCTGCTTAATAAAGATTCTGGTACTCCCGCCAATCGTGCAACATGCAATCCATAACTACGATCCGCACCACCAGCAATAATACGTCGCAAAAAAGTAATATCTTTGCCGCGCTCTTTAACAGCTACCGTATAATTTTTTATTTTTGTCGTTTTATCGCTCATATCAATTAATTCATGATAATGAGTAGCAAATAATGTTAAAGCATGAACCTTACTTTCTACATATTCGATCACCGCACGGGCAATAGACATGCCATCAAAAGTACTCGTCCCTCGCCCAATCTCATCAAAAATAAGCAAACTATTCATAGTCGCATGTTTTAAGATATATGCGACTTCCTTCATTTCAACCATAAATGTACTTTGTCCTGTCAATATATCGTCACTAGCACCAATTCTAGTAAAAATACGATCAACGGGACAAATAGATGCTTCTTTAGCTGGAATAAACGCTCCTATTTGGGTCATTAAAACCAATACGGCTACTTGACGCATGTACGTCGATTTTCCCGCCATATTAGGTCCTGTAAGCACTAGAATTTCATGATCATTGTGATTTAATTGCACATCATTAGGTACAAATACTTCCGACTTCAAAAATCGTTCAATAATAGGATGTCGTCCGTCCCGAATAAGAATAGTCCGCTCTGTATTCAATTGCGGTCGTATATACCTATATTTTTGTGCTGCCACCGCAAGACTAACCAAGCAATCTACTTGTGCCAATGCTCGTGCCGTCTCTTGCATAGCCGCAATTTGTTGTTGCAAGTCTTCTCGTATTGTTGCAAACAATGCCGTTTCTAATGCTAACATCCGTTCTTGTGCAGTAAGTACTTTTACTTCAAATTCTTTTAAATCTGGCGTAATATAACGTTCTGCGTTAACCAATGTTTGCTTACGTACATAATAGTCAGGAATCGGTTTGGTATTAGCATGAGAAATCTCAAAATAATACCCAAATACTTTTGTATAACCAATTTTCATTTTAATACCCGTGCGTTCCCGTTCGGTTGCTTCCAATTCCTGCAATATGGTTTGACTATCTGCTGCTAATCGCCTAATCTCATCCAACTCTGCTGAAAAACCACTGCGGATAACCCCACCATTGCGTAACACCGTACCAGGATTATCGTTAATTCCCCTCATTAATAACGTATACATATCATCGTGTACAGAAATCTGTGTTGCCAATTGCTTAAGCATCCTAGATTGAGCTTGTGCTAAATATTGCTTAATTGCGGGCAACGCTGCTAACGACTCCCGTAAAGCTACCATATCTTTAGGATTGACTGTTCCAATTTCAATACGCGTCAAAATACGTTCAAAATCAAAAATACGGGATAAAATGTTTACCAAGTCTTGTCGTAATGTTACTTTTTGCACTAGTTCTGCCACACTGTCTTGTCGATACGTAATATCCCCAATCGATAGCAATGGAGATTCTAACCACTTCCGTAGTAACCGGCCTCCCATCGCCGTCTGAGTATGATCAAGCACTTCTAACAGTGTACCCTTACGCCCACCATCCCTAACATTTTGAGTTACCTCTAAATGACGCAAACTAGCAGCATCCAATACCAATTGTTTTGTATAATCAATGGCGATTAATAAATTCATATGAGAAATTTCAGACTTCATTACATCAGCAATATATTTCAACAACACACCGATACAAGCTAATACAGGTTTGGCTTTTTCAACAGCTTGTGCTGAAAAATATTTAACTGGTAACGTTTCATAAGCAATACTTTCATCTCGCTGAATCGCGGTTACCGTACAACTCCAATCACGGGTTTCTAAAAATCGTTTTACTCGAGACTGTTGCGATGAAGCCATTGTTTCTATCACTAATTCACGAGGTGTATAAACAGATAATATATCAAATAATTTCTCTTCCATCTGCTTAATACTACATGCCATCCACATACATTCTCCTGTGGTAACTTCCGCTAAAGCCAAAGATATCATATTTCCTTGTTGCATAATACAACCAATATAATTATTTTGCTTCGCTGCGACAGCATGCTCCATCGTAATCGTTCCTGGTGTTACCACTTTAATAATCTGTCTCTTGACAATCCCTTTTGTCATTTTGGGATCTTCCATTTGCTCACAAATCGCAACTTTATAGCCTTTTTGTACCAACCGTTCAATATACGTATCAGCCGAATGAAAAGGAACTCCACACATAGGAACCTTTTCTTTATTTCCCCCTGCACGCCCTGTCAACGTTAAATCTAATTCACGTGATGCCGTAATAGCATCATCAAAAAACATTTCATAAAAATCGCCTAACCGAAAAAATAATAATTGATCTTGACATTGCTTCTTTACTTCCAAGTATTGCTTCATCATGGGAGTCAATTTTACTTCCTCTGTCATGCTATCCTCCTTGGCTTACAATATGCCCCTTCAACACCCACGTTTGTCCTTTATCAACCGCTACCGAAACAGTATCTCCAATAGACACCGAACCATCATTTTCCCAAATAATCATTTTATTACCGCCCGTCCTTCCGAACCAATGATGTTCATCATTTTTAGTCGGACCTTCAACAATAACAGAATATACGCACTGTTCCATTTTTTTATTTAAAGCTAAACTAAATTCATTTTGAATATCCATCAAACGTTTCAATCGTTTACTTTTTTCCTCTTGTGGGATTTGATCTTTCCACGTTGCTGCAGGCGTACCCGTTCGTGGTGAATAAATAAAAGTGTAAGCCATATCATAGCCGACACGCTGAATAAGTGCCAATGTTTCCTGGAACATCTCTTCCGTTTCACCTGGAAATCCTACAATCATATCCGTTGTTAAGACTAAATCGGGCATTTTTTCTCGAGCATAATCGACTAACTCTAAGTAATGTTCCACTGTATAGCCTCGATTCATACGTTTTAACGTTGCGTTAGAGCCACTTTGCACGGGCAAATGCAAATGATGCACAACTCGTGTACTACGAGCAATAGCATCAATCATCTTTTTGGTCATATCCTTTGGATGACTCGTCATATATCGAATACGTTCCACGCCTTTAGCATCTTCCAATGCATCTACCAAAGAAGAAAAATCCGTTCCATCTTTTAAATCCAATCCATAGGAATTAACATTTTGCCCTAATAACGTAATTTCTTTATATCCAGCTCTCCCTAACGCCTTTACTTCTGCTACAATATCCTGCAAGGGTCTACTTACTTCACGTCCCCGTACATGCGGAACAATACAATACGTGCAATATTTATTACATCCATTCATAATAGGAACCCAAGCAAAAAATTTATGAAAACGCTTCGTGGGTAAATCATGAAAGGCCGGTAAAGACATATCCGCAGCTAGTGCATGTTTACCTTGTCGAACTTGTAATAACTCTGTAAGTTTATGTATATTATGCGTACCAATTACCAAATCAACATGCGGTGCACGTTCAAATAACCTATCTTGCCACTCCTGTGCCATACAACCTGTAATCGCAATAACCAACTTAGGATTTCTTTCTTTATAATGTTTTAATTCGCCAATTTTTCCTAATGTTTTTCCTTCCGCTGTTTCTCGCACACAACAAGTATTGAGTAAAATGACATCAGCCATATCCATATCTTCCGTCATGTGATATCCTAACGCCTCTAATTGACCTGCATAACGTTCACTATCACTAGAATTCATTTGACAACCATAGGTTGCAATATATGCAAATTTATTTCCTAAGACATCCATACTATCTTCAACACTCCACCACTATAATAGAATTTACATGTACTTTATATCATACCATAGCCAAGTAAAGTTACGCAAATAAACACCGCTCAGCCCATTCATAATTTTCCATACCTTCTCTTTCGTTTCTTTTTATCGATTCCTCTTTCATAATCCCCTCATTTTAAATAGCCTAAAAAACTAATTAATAAAAAGATCTCATGCTTTTTATAAAATAATCGACATCAGATATATAGTTTCTACTGATGCCGATATTTTTACAACATATAAACGATTTACCTAACACACACACAATCAATATATATTTTTCTTTTTCGCACTACCATTCATAGCCATACTTAATAGATCTTGCTTTTTTACTAATGCTGCTGCAATAGCTGGATGATATTTTCCAATTTCTCGTCGTTGTGCCGCTGTTACATAAGGTGAAAAAAAAGCAATCCATGCCGCAAAATCTGTTAAATATGCCGCCCATGATAGCTGTTCATCTACATCACGTGCTAGCATATAATCCCCTCCATTTAATTAGTATATCATTCGTAATAATGAAAAACAAACTCATTATTTATGTGTTTATATCAATATCTTGTAATCTTAGTCACATCTCTTTACATCAGCATTTTAAATATGTTATATTGCAACTAATAAAGAGTTTATTGAGAGGTGTTCATCATGAAAGTTTTATTATTAAATGGTAGTCGCCGTAAAGAAGGATGTACTTATACCGCATTAAGTGTCGTTGCCAATGCGTTACAAGAACAATCTATAGAAACGGAAATTATTCACGCTGTACCTACTGATACAGTAATAAAAGAAGTAGCCGAAAAATTAAAAACCTGTGATGGTATTGTTCTCGGTTCTCCTGTATATTGGGCTTCACCAACGGGAGAAGTAATTACATTTTTAGATAAACTTTGTACCATTGCTGGCAAAGAATTACATCATAAAGTCGGTGCCGTTGTTGTATCTGCTCGACGTGCAGGAACAACCGCATCGTTAGATGTCCTCTTAAAATATCTATCCTATCATCAAATGATCATCGTTTCTTCTAATTATTGGAATATGATCCACGGAAATCGTCCTGATGAAGTTCAACAAGATATTGAAGGATTACAAATTATGCGCACCCTAGGAAAAAATATGGCCTGGATCATGTCCTGCATCGATGCGGGAAAAAAGGTTGGTATAACCCCTCCTATAACCGAACAAAAAATTATGACCAATTACATTCGCTAATCGCTAATAAAAAAAGAGATGGATATATATCCATCTCTTTTTTATTAGCCCAAATGAGTTAACGGATCAGGGCCATATTTATTATTACCTTTTGTTCCTTTAGCAAATAAAAGATATACCCAAAACAAAATACCAATATAGGGTAAATACATAATAATACAATGCCATCCACTTTTATTACGATCATGTAATCGCCGGATAACAAACATACTTTGCATCACACAGAAACCTATAAAAATAGCAAATAATAACGTAATTTCACAATAAGAAACAGTAAAAAAAGTGCGCCCCGTAGGTAACATCAACCCTGTCATTCCGTGTAAAAAAGAATCCCATAATCGATTCATCAAAATGGAACCCCAAATGATCATAACAATCCAACCTATAATCGAAGACGCTGCAAAGGCCTTACGGCTCATACGTCCTCGTGGAGAAAAAAAGCGATCCGTCAACGAATCATCTCGCCATGGTTCATAATAAGTACGCGGATTATATCCATAACAGGGGGGATTTTGGTGGTAGGCATCTTTAGAACCTGCAAAACCTACTTCAAAAGGACTATCATAAGTAATTTTTTCTGTTTCATTCATATACATCAACACGCTCCTATCTCTTTTAAAACCCGTAATATCCCCATTAATAGACCTCTCTTTATTATAGTATACCACTAATAATAATATATATCAAAATAATCCTAAAAGGCATTACTAACAACGCCTTTTAGGATTATATAGTGATTTTTTACAAATTATAACAATGCATGACTTTTTTCAATATTCTTGCGAATGGCATCGCAGCATTGCTTAAACTCTACCTTTTCTTCATCTGTCAATTCATATTCAATAATCGACTCTACCCCTTTAGCACTAATGATGGCAGGAATACCACAATAAATTCCTTTTTCACCATATTCACCATTAAGATATGCCGATACAGGGATAATACGTTTTTCATCACGCAAAATCGTCCGTACTAACGTTGCTCCTGCCGAAGCAACACCATATTCCGTGCATTGTTTTCCTACATAAGTAACCCATGCCCCTTTAATTGCCATAGCTTGCGATTCTTCTTTAGTAAACTGGAATTCTTTTTTATTTGTCAATTCGCGTAATGGTTTCCCATAAAACGAAATGCAAGACCATGCTGCCATTTGTGCATTACCATGTTCTCCTATCATAAATGCCGTAAATCCACGAGCATCTAGTCCTGTATGCTTAGAAATAACCGCAATTAATCGTGCTGAATCCAATAACGTACCCGTTCCTACGACACGTTGTGTAGGTAATCCACTCTTTTCCCTAATTAAATTCGTAATAACATCGCAAGGATTAGTAATATTAACAAAAATACCATCAAATCCTGCAGCCATAATTTTAGGAATGAAATCAGCAACTTCTTTAACACTATTTTCTAACTCTTTATCACGATCATGAGTTGCTAACAACGCGATATTTCCCACCGCATTAACAATAATATCACAATCTTTTAAACCAGCATAATCAACCACCGTATAAACCGTATGATTAGGCATAAATGGGGCAGCATCATTCAAATCTTGCACTTCACTTAATACTTTTTGTTCATTTTTATCACAAAGATACACCGCGTCGGCAATGCCCATCATACCTAAATTAAACGCTACATGTGCACCCACATGCCCCAATCCAACAACGCCAACAATTCTTTTTTTTAATCCCATTATAATCTCCTCCATCATTATGCAAATAGGTTATTTTAATTATCACTATATAAATAGTACCATTCTTTTATTCTATATTCAATTAGTATAGTATATATTTGTCATACTAATTAGGAATAGCTAAAAAAGATACATATGATTTTTATAATCGTTTCCATTTTTCGAAGCTTCTTTTCATCTAAAAGTAGATAGAAAAATAAAATTATGTTAAAATAAATTGTTTATAATAAGAAATTCACATAAAGCAAGGGGTTAATATGGTTAATAAGTTTATTTCAGGTACATTGATTTTAACCTTATCGGGATTTGTCGTAAAGGCTATTGGTAGTATTAATTGGATTATTCTTTCGCGTATTCTAGGTGGAGAGGGCATTGGAATTTATCAAATGGCTTTTCCTATTTATTTATTAGCACTAGAAGTATCCAGCGCGGGTATTCCAATTGCCATTTCTATCATCACTGCAGAAAAAGTAGCAAAAGAAGATTACCTGGGAGCTAAACGAATTTTTCACGTTTCCCTCACCATGCTCTGCACTACTGCACTAGTATTAAGTATCTTAGTATTCTTCGGTTCGCGTTTTTTTATTGATGAACATATTATTCGCGAAAGCAGAGCGTACTGGTCATTAATTGCATTAGCACCAGCTGTATTTTTTACCACCGTCATTGCTGGTTTTCGTGGCTATCTCCAGGGCTGGAGACAAATGGCACCTACGGCGATTTCGCAAATTACCGAACAAATCGTGCGTGTTATTACGATGCTCGGATTTGCTTCATTTCTAATGCCCTATGGTCTTGAATATGCCGCTGGTGGTGCTAGTTTAGGTGCTGGGTTTGGTGGACTTGCAGCATTATTGGTGTTACTATTTTTTTACCACCGTTTGCAACAATCGCTTCCTAAAATACAAGCTCCCCTATATCCACAAGACAATGTACTCCACATATTAAAACGATTGGTTTCTCTTTCTATACCAATTTCTATGGCAAGCATTATGTTACCTGTGGTTTCCAATTTAGATTTACTCATTGTTCCTCGTCGCTTAGAAGTGGCTGGTTTTACTACACATCAAGCCACAGAATTATTTGGCTATCTTACAGGAATGTCTGTACCTCTGGTTACCTTAGCAACCATTTTAACTATTGCCATGGCAATGAATTTAGTTCCTACCATTAGCCACTATTTCACGTTAGATAATAAAGAAGAAATTTATCAACGTACTTCCAGTGCGTTACGGGTGTCCTTTTTAGTAACAATTCCCTTTAGTGTACTTCTATTTGTCATGGCATCTCCTGTCGTCACATTCATTTATAATGCACCTGCTGCAGCACCCGCAACTAGAACGTTAGCCATTGCCATTTTCTTTTTGGGTATGCATCAAATTACTACGGCTATTTTACAAGGACTAAAACGCCCAAAAATTCCAGTCATGAATATGATTATTGCCGCTGCCGTGAAAGTCTGTTGCAACTGGTTTTTAGTTGCTATTCCTACGTTAGGAATTCGCGGTGCCGCCTGTGCGACTGTGGCCGATATCGGTGTCGCTGCCTTATTAAACCTAATATTTATCTATCGACATACGGGATACCTCATAGATATAAAATTAATATTACGCAATGCTTTTGCTGCCATTATCATGGGTAGTATTGTTTCGCTTCTTTATATGTTCTTACACGTATATGTACCATTAGTCATCAGCCTATTTTTACCTTGTGCTATGGGTATGATCATATATATTGGAATCATGATGATAACAGGTGGAATAACGCGAGAAGATGTATCTAAAATTCCCTATTTTAATCGCTTTGCACATTACTTAAACTAAAAAAATGGTAAACATCTATAGATGTTTACCATTTTTCATTACTTAATATATCCTAAAATTGTACAAAATGCATCATACGGGCTATATACAATCGGCTCTTTAGAAAGCCCCTGTAAATATTCTTTTGATACATATTTTTTATCAATAATAATTTCATATACATACTCCGTAAACCATTCATCGGACATAGAAAAAATACCTTTTTTACCATTTCCCTCTCCCCACGAATTTTCTACCTTCCACTGAAATGGTTTACCCTCTTTAACCTTGACACCTGTAATATTCATCGCATGTGTAGCTACAGATTGTCTTGAATCTAACCGATCGGCTTTAGAAAAATCACCTACCGGCGTAAGTGTTTCTTCGTAATTAAATATACGCGGATCTAATATTCCCGCTTTACGATCACTCATTTTCCCTACATCACAAGCAAACCATGCCGTTTTCCCATCTTGCAAAGACCGTTGCATCGCTTGTTTCATCTCTTCAATAGGTACATTTAATCCCCGCAAACCATCCATTTCCACAATATTTTTAATTTCCTGATTCACAAACACCCGTCCATACGGATTACGTTCGCGCGGATCATGAATCAGTCGGATGGTCTGATCGTAAAAGCCTGCCAAATATTTTTGATAAAATGATTGGGGCGTCATATCCCGTTCTACATGATATTTTTTATCCTTATCAATATATTCAAAATCAAAGGAAGTAACTGGGTTTCCTATACATTTCACAAAAATACTATATACCTTTTCCAAGCATGCTTCTTGTAACGCATCCATCTCTACATCAGATACACTTCGACGAATATCCATCGCATATTTTTTGATAATCTCTTCAACCCGTTCGAACATATCTTTAGAATTTTCCGTATTAAAGCTTTCTCCCATGACACTTTTCGGTACAATGCCATATTTTTCAATCAATGCTTTAAAGTATTCAAAATAACCGCCATCTTCCGTTTTAAACGTAAGTGCATGTATCACTTCTCGACTATTAATATCCAAGTTTTTTGTTTGCCGAATCATATTTAAAAATACATTCGTTTTTTCCATATTATCAAAAAAATAAAGATATGATTGTGATAATTCAAAAGATTCTAACTTCAATTCTTTTATCAATTTAGGTCGTGCCATATTCAATGCGGCAAATAACCAGCAACGACCCGATTGCTTTTGATCGGTAATATTTTTATGTTCAATCTCTTCACTAAATATAAAGTTATGTTGCTGAATCATGCGTTTATTTTTACTAGCCTCTACTATACCTACATTAGAAATAGCACTTTCTATCAATTTATTACGTCCATCTTGCTCATATGCATCATGCCATTTTTGATATAATTCATTCGTTAATGTTTTCATATGTACTCCTTATTCTAATTTTCTTTATTCACAACTATTATACATATATGACGATAATACATTTTGCTCTTTCTTAACATAAAAAAACGGTGAACAAAATAGCTCCCCATGACATATCAACACCATATATATACTATTGTTAATTTATTATACTACGGTATCTTCATATCATTCAACGCCTTTTGATAGATATTTTTAATATAAATAAAAAGGTATATGCTAGCATACGTAAAGCAATAAAAACACCTGTATTTCTCTCATTCCCTAACACCAAACTTACCAAGCCAGCACTAAAAAAGCACGGAATGCAACCTGCAATTCCGTGCGTTAACACTACTATCCCCTATTTATTTATAACATACCAATCACATGTTGTACAATCAAACTTACACTTGCTACACCAAACCAACAAAGTAAACCCAATACAATAGGACGCAATCCATTCCTAATGAGTCCCAATAAATGCGTATGTAACCCAATAGCTGTCATCGCTACAACGATGAAAAACTTTCCCGCTTCGCCTAGAAAATGCAACAAACTATGGGGAATTACCGTATTCCCTACCGTACTAATGATAGATGCAATAATAAAGTATAAAATAAAATTAGGAAATACTTTACGTAAAGAAAAAGCATTGTCCCCTTTTTGGCGCTTGGCCATGATAGTTGCAATAATAATGCATACAGGTACGATCATTAATGCTCGTGTTAATTTTGTAATTGTAGCTAATCCACCCGCAACTGCACTATACGAGTAACCCGCAGCAACAACAGAAGACGTATCATTAATTGCCGTACCTGCCCACATCCCAAAACCACTATCTGACATATGCATCATATGCCCCAAAAAGGGAAATAAAAAGACAGCAATAATGTTAAATAAGAAAATCGTTGAAATAGAATAAGCTACATCCTTTTCATTCGCTTTAATAATAGGTGCTACAGCGGCAATGGCAGAACCACCACAAATAGCGGTGCCTACACCAACTAATGTAGTTGTGTTAAATGGTAATTTCAACAATTTACCAAATACAAACGCCACAATAAAAGCCGTAGCCAAAGTAAATACCATTACTGAAAAAGAACGAGCTCCCGTGTGAACAACATGCATTAAATTCATTTCAAAACCTAGCAAAACAATAGAATATTGCAATATTTGTTTTCCTGTATACGTAATTCCTGGTTCAAATGTAGGTGGTCGTTTTATCCCCGCAAAAATCATTCCTAATAAAATACCAAATACAGGACCACCAATAAGCGGAAATTTCCACCCTAATAATGCAGCCGGAATAGCAAAAATTAAGGTAAAGAGCATCCCTTTAATATGTATCCTAGACATTTCCCCAACAACTCCTCATTATAGAACTATATGCTATTCATATACATAAAAAATATGTATATCTTGTTAGCAACTGTAAAACAGTGTATCATATAAAAAAACATATGTAAAATTGTATTATTTTATATATTTGATAGGTAGGAGGCTATATGAAGAAATCTATTACATTACGGCACTTTTTCATATTTATTCGTGTTTGTGAAGAAAATAATATGACCCGCGCCGCAAAGCGCTTACACATGACCCAGCCATCAGTCAGTCAAGCAATCCAAGAAATAGAAACTCGCTATGATACAAAACTATTTGAACGACTAAACAAACATTTATACATCACCTCCGCAGGAAAGTGTTTATTACAATATGCTTATCAAATTTTTTCCCTTACCAAACAAATCGACACCTCCATGACATCATTTCAGAAAACAAATCCCCTCCGCATTGGTGCTAGTGTAACGATTGGCGAACTTTGTTTAATTGAATATATTCATTATCTAAAACAAACACATCATATCAAAATTGTTTCAGAAATTCATAATACAACCGAACTAGAAGGCATGTTGTTATCTGATAAACTAGATTTTGCCCTAGTTGAAGGAAATATCCATTCAGAATATTTATTAGCTCAACCATTTATGTCGGATGAACTAGTTGTCGCCCTTCCCCTTACCCATCCCTTACTCACCAAACAACACATCGACCTAATTGATTTACAAGACATCTCTCTATTCTTACGCGAAGAAGGTAGTGGTACACGAGATATGTTTATTCATCTAATGAAAGAACAGCATGTTGCTTTTAGCATCGATGGTAGTTATAATAACACAGAATCTTTAAAAAAAGCGGTCATAGCCGGTTTAGGTGGTACTATTCTTTCGTATCATTTAGTAGAAAAAGAAGTACGTGCTGGACTACTAGGCATTTGTTATGTAAAGAATAATATATTTAAACGAAATTTCAAAATAACTTATCATAAAAACAAATTTTTATTCCCCGAATTAAAAAAAGCCTTTTCCCTTTGTTATGACTATACTAAATGGTTTCCCTCCCCACACATTAATTCCCTACCCACACATTAATTCCCTACCCTAATATGGCTTGACCATCTATTCATATTTATGCTATGTTACTATAAATGAACCAACAAGGAGAATAACTCATGAAAACCCATAACGATAACAATTTTTTTATCGGAAAAAATACATCCATTGAACAAAACAGCAAACTTAGCAAAAAATCACGCCAAAGTATTTATATTGCCCGAGCTGAACATACTATCACAGCATATCGATCCGATTGGAATGATTTTTGTGATTGGTGCTCCTATCACCACGTCAGCTCTTTTCCAGCTGAACCAGAAACCATCGTAAATTATATGAATGATTTAGCAGACCATGCTAAGGCCAATACAGTGGCTCGCCGCATTAGTGCATTAACCGAAAATTTCGATGCCGCTGGATTACTAGAAAATCCTTGTCGAATGCCCTTAGTAAAAAACGCCTTACGCGGTATTAAACGCATGAAAGGAACAATTCAACAGGGGAAATTACCTATTCTATTTGATGACATTAAAGAAATGCTCACTTATATAGAAGGGAATCCTTTGCAACGAGCACGCGATAAAGCAATTCTACTTACGGGATTTTATGGAGCCATGCGACGTTCTGAAATCACAAATTTAGATGTCGAAGACATTCGCTTTACTCGACTTGGTATGCTTATTACCTTACGCAAATCAAAAACAGATCCTTTTGATAAAGGGCAAATGATTGCCATCCCCTACGTTCAAGATAGTCAAATATGTGCAGTATGTGCAGTAAAAAACTGGCTCTCCCTA
This sequence comes from Megasphaera sp. UPII 135-E, assembly GCF_000221545.1. Taxonomy (NCBI): domain Bacteria; kingdom Bacillati; phylum Bacillota; class Negativicutes; order Veillonellales; family Veillonellaceae; genus Megasphaera; species Megasphaera sp. UPII 135-E. Next base: position 13,410 of record NZ_AFUG01000038.1, on the reverse strand, counting down.
AGTAACATCACAACTGGTCCTGTTTTTCGCGGATTCACAAAGGGACACAAAATTCGTTCAACACGTATTTCTGATAAAACAATTGCTCTCTTAGTTAAACATTATGTAGGTTTAATGGGTATGGATCCAAAAGACTATGGTGCACACAGTCTACGGCATGGTTTTGCCACCTCAGCGGCACAACACCATGTAGAAGAACGACAAATTATGCGCCAAACGCGACATAAATCACAATCTGTTGTACGGAGATATATCGATGAAGCCGATCGATTAATCGATAATCCTATCTTCAAAATTACCAATTCCAAAGAATAACCTTATTTCTTATAATTAAAAATCCCGTATATGTATACAAACATATACGGATTTTTTTCTAACTAATGCTAATTTACTATAATGACTTTTTTATCTTACCGTAAAATTTTACAAAGTTTTTATAGCTACTTTTATCAAAAAAACTAGAGGTTCAACATTGAACTTCTAGTTTTTTATATAATAGTCCATCAATTTATCTGCCCATCATTGTAATACAGCTCCCGTATTAGCAGATGTTACCAAACGAGCATACCGGGATAAGTATCCCGTTTTAACCTTCGGCTCTGGTTGTTTCCATGCTGCTTTTCGACGTGCTAACTCTTCATCGTCAACTTGCAGAACTAACTTACGTTGTGGTATGTCTACTACAATAACATCCCCATCTTCTATTAAGGCAATCGGTCCTCCTTCCATCGCTTCTGGTGATATATGACCAACGCAAGCTCCACGACTAGCCCCACTAAATCTCCCATCCGTTAACAAGGCGACTTTTAGTCCCATGCCCGTAATCACGGCGGTAGGATTCAACATTTCTCGCATACCTGGACCACCTTTTGGGCCTTCATAGCGAATAACGACTACATGCCCTTCCTTAATTTCTCCGCCTAAGATAGCTTTTATCGCTGCTTCTTCCGAATCATAACACTTCGCTGTCCCTGTATATGTTAATAAAGCTGGTTCTACTGCACTTTCCTTAATGACCGATCCTAAGGGAGCTAAATTACCTTTTAAAATAGCAATCCCTCCTTTATGCATATACGCATTTTCTATATGATGTAATACTTCCGGTCTTTCATTTACAGCATGTGCAATCCGATCTTTAATAGTGCCTGTTACTGTTTGAGCATCTGTATGAATCAAATTTAATGCAGTTAACTCTTTCATTACTGCATTCATGCCCCCAGCTTCGTTTAAATCTTGCATATGGTACGTACCACCTGGACTCATTTTACAAATATAGACTGCTTTGCGACTAATTTCATCAAAAACATCCAACGGCAATTCTACCCCTGCTTCATGTGCAATAGCGGGTAAATGCAACACCGTATTCGTTGAACCACCAATAGCCATATCTACGGCAATAGCATTTTCAAAAGCTTCTCGTGTCATGATATCCCGTGGCTTTATATCTTTCCTCACTAAATCCATAATCACATGCCCTGCCTGTTTTGCCAACATACGTCTTGCACCAGTATAAGCAGCAGGAATAGTGCCATTCCCAGGTAATCCCATTCCTAATACTTCCGTCATACAATTCATCGTATTCGCCGTAAATAATCCCGAACAAGAGCCACACCCGGGACATGCTTGCGATTCCATTTCTTGTAACTCTTCCTTCGTCATATGACCACTTTCTACCTTTCCAGCCGCTTCAAACATAGTACTCACACTAATATCTTTAACCTTGTGTCTTCCTGCTAGCATTGGTCCGCCACTAACTACCACGGCGGGTATATTTAATCGTCCTGCTGCCATTAACATCCCTGGAACAATTTTATCGCAATTAGGGATAAGCACCAACCCATCAAAAGCATGCCCATTAGCAACCGCTTCAATAGAATCACAAATAAGTTCTCGACTCGCTAATGGATACTTCATTCCTGCATGTCCCATAGCAATACCATCACAAATACCAATGGCTGGAAATTCAATCGGCGTTCCACCCGCAGCGGCTATCCCCAATTTCACGGCCTGTGCAATATCTCGTAAATGAATATGTCCTGGAATAATTTCATTAAATGCATTTACGACACCAATTAACGGTTTCTGCAATTCCTCATCTGTATATCCCATAGCATGAAATAACGTTCTATGAGCGGTTCTTGTAATTCCTTTTTTTACTACATCACTACGCATATTAGTCACACTTCTTTCTTTACATATTTTTTACGGGTACATCACCTCGAGATAATGAAATTTGACCCGTGCGAGCAATCTCTAATATTTCATATTCATTTAACATACGCAACAATGCCTCAATTCGATCTTCCTTGCCTGCGACTTGCAAAATAAGTGAATTTAACTGTACATCTACTACTTTTGCATGAAATAATGCCGCCATATTTGCCAGCTCTTCTCGTTGAGATGTATGCGTATACTTAACTTTAATCATCGCCAATTCACACCCAATAAAAGGCCGATCGTCTAAATTTATTACCTTTATCACATCAATCAATCGAGCTAACTGATTAACCGCTTGATCTAATGCTTCACGATTTTCGACAGTTACAATAATATTAATACGTGTCACGTCTGGTTCTTCTGTATATCCTGCATTGATACATTCTATATTAATTGCTCTTCGACTAATAAGTCCTGCTACATGGGTCAAAACACCAGGTTTATTATCGGTTAAAATAGCTAAATGTTGTCTCATTATACCGTTTTTCCCTCCCACACCATTTGATCTAATCGCTTACCCCCAGGCACCATAGGGTATACATTTTCATCTTCTGGAATCCGTACGTTTAAGACTCCGGATCCTTCCGCTATCAAAAATTCCTCTAAGGTAGGGATCAATTCTTCCGGTTCACTCACCTTCCATCCTGATACGCCCATAGATGCAGAAACCTTGGTTATATCTGGATTATCCGCTAATATTGAGGCTGAATAATGCCCCTTATAAAACATTCGTTGCCACTGATTGACCATACCAAGAACATTATTATGTAAAACAATAACTTTTATATCAATACCATATTTTGTCAAGGTCATAAATTCTTGACAATTCATCATGATACTACCATCACCCGTAAAAAGTACAACCATTTGGCGAGGACAACCAATTTTAGCTCCCATGGCGGCTGGCAAGCCATACCCCATGGTTCCCAATCCGCCCGATGATAAAAACGTGCGTGGAATAGACAAATTAAAAAATTGGGCAGTCCACATTTGATGTTGTCCCACATCAGTAACAGCAATCGTATCGTCTGGAACCCTTTTACGCACTTCTTCAAATAATTTTTGTGGTGATATCGTATGAGGTACTTGTCGAGTTTGAAATGGATGTTGAATATGTCGCTGTGTTACATGCTCTCGCCATGTTGCAAACTGATTGACAAAAGGAACTGCTGACGCCGTAATTTTTTTCAACAACAAAGGTAATGACCATCGCAAATCTCCATTTACACTAATATGTGCATGTATAATTTTATTAATTTCTACCTTATCTATATCTAAATGAATAATCTGTGCTTGCGGAGCAAAATTCGCAACAACCCCTGTCACGCGATCATCAAATCGCGCCCCCAAAGCTACCAATAAATCACATTCCGTAACAGCCATATTCGCAGCGTACGATCCATGCATGCCTACCATACCTAAATGATACGGATACAAGTCATCGACAGCACCTTTTCCCATTAATGTCGTAATAACTGGCACTTGTAACACATCAACAATCTGCCGTAGCAACGGAGATACATTAGCAGCAATGACCCCACCACCTGTTAAAAAAAGAGGACGCCGTGCTTCTTCTAGTGCGGCAACAGCTTTATCCAAATCAAAAACCTGTCCTTCGTAATGCCCTGTATATCCACGCAATTGAACCTCTTCTGGATACGTATAAAAAAATTCTGTATCAAATACATCTTTGGCAATATCCACTAATACTGGTCCAGGACGTCCCGTCTTAGCTATAAAGAATGCTTCTTTTAACACGCGGGGCAATTCTTTGACATCTTTTATTAAATAATTGTGTTTTGTAATAGGCGTAGTAATACCAGAAATATCAGCTTCTTGAAATGAATCTCTACCAATAAGTGCAGTAGCAACTTGCCCACTAATAATGACTAAGGGAATCGAATCCATATTTGCCGTAGCAATACCTGTAACCATATTACATACACCCGGTCCAGACGTAGCAAAACAGACACCAACTTTTCCCGTTGCACGTGCATATCCATCAGCCGCATGTACAGCACCTTGCTCATGTCCTGTTAAAATATGGGGAAACTTAGCTTTATACAATTCATCATATAATGTTAATACAGCCCCTCCCGGATAGCCGAAAACAACATCCACATGTTCTCTTTTCAGACATTCAAGCAGGGCTTGTGCTCCGGTCATTTTCATTATCTTCACCTCATACTATTTAAAGAACGGGCATCTTTCTATATCCATATAAAAAAGATGTCCGTTCTTTTTTTGATAGTTTACCAACCCTTAATCTTTTTTATCATCATTATGCAGCCATGGCATCATTTTACGCAGTGTTTCCCCAACAACCTCTACTGGATGTTCAGCATGTTGCCGTCGCATAGCTAAGAAATGAGCTCGTCCACCTGCATTATTTTCCAATAACCACTCTTTAGCAAAGGTACCGTCTTGAATATCTGCCAACACCTGTTTCATCGCTTTTTTCGTTTCTTCTGTAACCACTTTTTTACCAGCCGTATAATCACCATATTCAGCAGTATCACTGATAGATTGACGCATTTTTGCCATTCCGCCTTCATACATCAAATCAACGATCAACTTCATTTCATGAAATGTTTCAAAATATGCAATTTCCGGTTGATATCCAGCTTCACATAATGTTTCAAATCCATTAGTGATAAGTTGGCAAATACCACCACAAAGCACGGCCTGTTCACCAAACAAATCAGTTTCTGTTTCTTCTCTAAATGTAGTTTGCAATACTCCTGCCCGAGTTCCGCCGATACCACCAGCATAAGCTAATGCTAAATCAAAACAATTTCCTGTCGCATCTTGTTCCACCGCAAAAACATCAGGAACACCGCCACCTTCTACAAAGGTTCGCCGCACTAAATGTCCTGGTCCCTTAGGTGCAACCATAAAAACATCCACATTTTCTGGCGGTACAATCTGTTTAAAATGTATATTAAACCCATGAGCAAATGCCAACGCACTATATGATTTTAAATTAGGAGCAATTTCTTTTTTATATACGGTCGCTTGTTTTTCATCTGGAATTAAAACCATCGTTACATCTGCTTCTGCCACCGCTTGTGCTACCGGTTTTACCTCTAATCCCGCCGCTTTAGCTCGTGCTACCGACTTACTTCCCTCATATAAACCAACTACAACGTCTACACCACTTTCTTTTAAGTTCAAAGCATGTGCATGTCCTTGACTACCATACCCAATAACGGCCACCTTCTTATTCTTCAACACATCCCAATTTACATCTTTGTCATAATACACTTTTGCCATACTACATCTCTCCTCCATTAGGTAATAAATTATTCCTGTTGGAATGTAGAGAACGTCAGTGCCGTTTGCGATATAAAAAAACTCCGTCCCTCTTCTGAGGGACGGAGTATATTCCGCGTTACCACCCTGATTCCCGTTACATTACTGTTATTACGGGCTCTCTACAACGTACCAACATACGCGTTTCCTATAACGTGGAAAAATCGTGAGTGCTTAATAATATATTCAGCACTTCTCTTCAGGGATGATTTTCCTTTATCTTCCATTACCGATTCACACCACCCATCGGCTCTCTGAAAATTTCACTATAAAGTACTCTTTCCCGTCATCAGATTTTTACAATATCCTGCTTCAAGAACATCTTGTCCGTAAGCATGTACTTATTGTACAAAAGGAAAATATCTTTGTCAATATGTTTTTATAATTTTTTTAATATTTTTCCATTTTATCATTATACATATTAGTGTAGTCTCTTTTTAATTAAAATTCGCAAAAAGATATTTTACTTGTATTTCTTATTTTTTATTGCTTTTACGCCAAATTCCTTGAACTTCAGCAGATTGAATCAATTCCTCACGAAAATCAGGATGAGCAATAGAAATTAAAGCTTCAGCTCGTTGCCATGTAGTCAATCCAGATAAATGAGCTACACCATATTCTGTAACCAAATAAGGTGCCTGTGTACGTGGAGTAGTGATAATATCCCCAGCAGTAAACCGGGGTACAACATGAGAATGCTTACACCCATGTTTATCAACATGCATAGACGCCATAGTTAAAAAAGCCTTCCCTTCCGTTGCCATATATGCGCCTGTAACAAAATCTAATTGACCACCCGTTCCACTGATATGTCGTATTCCCGATGATTCCGAGGAAACTTGTCCATACAAATCAACCGCAATACAACCATTTATAGAGACAAAATTATCCAATTGGCGAATAACTTCTGGATTATTCACATAACTCATCGGTGCCGATAAAATATCTTGATTGCAATGCAAAAATTTATATAATTCAGTAGACCCTAAACAAATAGAAAATACGCCCTTATGTCGTTGTAAATTCTTACGTTTATTCGTAATTTTCCCAGCTTTATATAACTCTAAATAACCATCACTCATCAACTCTGTATGCATGCCCAAATCTTTCAAATCAGATGCCGCGATCAATTCACCTAATGCATTGGGAATACCACCAATACCTAGTTGTAAATTCATCCCATCATATAAATAGGGAAAAATATTTTCTGCAATCTTACGATCTAACTCAGTCGCTGCTCTTCCTGGTGCCGTGCATAAAGAAACATTGCTCTCTACCACATACTCAACATCGGAGATATGAATATGATCATTTGCCATCCCATAAATAACGGGCATATTAGGATTTACTTCTAAAATAATATGATCTGCTGCATCAAGTACTTCTTGTTGGCAACAATTCGTTAAACCATACGAAAAATTACCTTGCTTATCCATAGGTGCCACCGTTATCATAGCTACATTAACAGGTGCCATTCCCCTACTATAATAAGAACCACAATTTCTAAACGCCATAGGCGAATGAAAAGCACGATTTGTATCTAAATAAACTCGATCTAATGAAGAGCAATGCCATAAATTATAGGTAAAAGACTGTTGTGCTTTATCTTGTTCTACCACTTGCACGGGACAGCAAGAAATAGCATTACGAATTTTTACATCCTCTAACTCTCCACTGCGTTCTGCTAAGGCACGATCAAGTGCTTGAGGAAACGAACAGACCTGACTATAGTCAATCCAATCTCCATTTTTTACGATGCGTACCGCTTCTTGTGGCATACGCAACTTTTGCTTATATAGTTCCTGTACATTCATATCATCACCAAACCTTTTTTCATACTTTTTTATACACACAGAGATAATTATTTATACACATCTTACCACAACGATATAATTGGAGAAATAAGTAATATAAGGCCCATAAAAATAACCGGGATCAACTTCCAGTCTTTATATTTTTTTAAATAATCTAACTTCCATACCAAACAGGCTGGTAAGAAACAAGCAATAATCCCAATAAGACAGCCTAATATCGGTGTAAATTTCAAAATCGGTGCATTGACTAAAATGATTCCCCAGCATAGCAAAACACAAAATACACTAATGCCATACTTTAATACCCGACGATTTAAATTTTCTTCCGATGTAATCCGCTTAAGCACGTTCATCACAATACCCGTACAGGCATCTCTAAAACTCAAGAACATAGCAAAATAAGCCGTAACCACCGCAAAAATATTTAAAATCAAATTCAATATCTTAATTCCTGAACCACTCATATCCCGAGCAGCTAAAGCTAATGCCGATATATTGGCCGTATACGCATGTACAGCTTGTTCATGATTAATTGCTAAATTAAAGGAAATAGTATAAAAAACAACTAAAATAACTAAGATCAAATACGCTAAATTGTACACTCGCATCGAACGATAATGTGCTACCATCTTATTTTCTGATTGCGAACGAAAATAAATAACCACAGGTCCTAGTCCGACAAAAAACTCAATAGACATCGCAATAAAAGGAAGCATAATGATAAAATGCTTAATCACATACGTGATATTTTCTGGAATAAGTACATTCGCAATATGCCAATGAGGAAACATAATAATCCCCAACAAAGCAATAACGGCAGCCTTGGTAAATACCATGCCTGAAGATATTTTCATTAATAACTTTTCCCCTTGCGAAGCAACCATAACTAAAAAGGTAATAATAGATAATCCATAAAATAAATTCTCCGATAACAAATGATCCGTCACCCCAAATGTAACTAAAAAAGATGAACTATCATTCGTTAATGCAGTTGAATATAAAAATATTAAAATCGTTGTAAAAATAAAATAGAGCGAACCTAAAAAAAATCCCCAATTCTTTCCTAAATAGCCTGAAATGATACCAGCAAAATCCTCACATTCTGGGGCTTCTGCCAAAACATCTAAATATAATTTTTGATGCTGATAAGCAATAGGATATCCAACTAATGCTACAAGTAAAAAAATCAGCAACCCCGATAAACCCACTTGAATAGGAAGAAAAATAATTCCTGCCCCTAATGACATACCAATACACATAATAATCCATCCAACATCAATGCCACTAAAGGCAGTCGCTTTTTTCCATTCTTCTTTACTTAGTCCAGATGCTCGCTCATAACTTTCACCACGAAAGATACTCCGTAATACACTATTGACAATAGACATATTCTTCCCTCCTTACCTCAATTACCGCATCACTTGGAATAAGGGAGATGTATAATAATCCCCCTTATTCAGAATTACTTATACCGCACTTTTTCCTTTTTCAAATGCCTGTATATTTAACGCAACAAAGGATTTTTTTACCGTTTGTGCAATAATACTATGCCAATCTATATGCTTTAATCCTAGTGCCGCAATCAAAGCCCCTAATAAGACAATGTTAGCACTTTTCACATTGCCTAAATCGGTTGCAATTTGACTCGCATCCAAAGGCACTACTTTAACCTTACGTTGCAACTCTTCTAAACAGCCCTCAGGATACGTGCATTGCCCCGATAAAACCGTCATTGAGGGAATACGATGCATATTTACCACAGCAATCCCACTTTCTTTTAAAAAAGATGCATAGCGAACGCCTTCCATTTCTTCAAACGCCACAAGCACATCGGCCATACCTTCACCAATAATCGGTGATGCAACCGACTCACCAAAACGAACTTGCGTACTAACACTACCACCACGTTGACTCATGCCATGCACTTCAGACATTTTCACATCATAACCTTCTGCTATAAGTCCCATCGTTAATATTTTACTAGCTAGAATCGTTCCTTGTCCTCCAACTCCAACAAATAATACACTTTTTACAGCTGCCATTTATGCTCCCTCCCTATATCGAATTGCCTGTACCGGACACACTTGCAAACAAACAGAACAACCTACACAATCGGGTTGTGATATACTCGCTTTTTTATTATCGCCTTGATACCGCAAAGCTGGGCATCCCGTCTGTAAACAACGTTTACAACCTATACAAGTATCTTCATCTACTTCACACGGATCTTGATACACAGCATACTGTTTGAGTTCTTCTTCTGTAAACGTTTTCAACACACACGGCCACTTAGTAATAATAACACTCGGTTCATCCGTAATAGAAAATGCCCAATCTAATGTTTCCTTCATTGCCGTTAAATCTAATGGATTAACAATGCGCACTTGCGTAATTCCCACTGCCCGTACAACCGTTTCAATGTCAATAGCTAGTGTTTCTTCACCCATCAACGTATATCCCGTACCAGGATGATCCTGGTGTCCAGTCATCCCCGTAATCCGATTATCCAAAATAACACAAATTGCTGGTGAACGATTATAGGCAACTTCAATAAGCGAATTAATACCCGTATGGAAAAATGTTGAGTCGCCCATCACACCTACAACACGTTTTGACTGACCACTCTGCTTAAGTCCATGACATAATCCATGACTAACCGAAAAAGCACTCCCCATACAGACAGCTAAATCCTTTGCATGAAGTGGTGCTGCACCGCCTAAAGCATAGCAGCCAATATCGCCAACCATAACCGTATCTTTCCGTTTGGCTAACGCATAGAAAAACCCTCGATGCGGACAGCCTGCACATAACGTAGGCGGTCTTGGCACTGTCAACTTCTGATCAACAACAATACCCACTGACTTTTCTTGTAAAATACCTTCACTTACAATATTAGGATTTAACTCATCAATATTGGGAATGACATCTTTACCACGACAGGGGATACCAGCCGCACGAATAATATCTTCCATAAAGGGATCTAGTTCCTCTACCACATATAATTCATCAACTTTTTTAGCAAAATCTCGGATCTTTTCTAGTGGTAATGGATAGGTAAATCCTAATTTTAAATATGAAGCCCGTTCGCCCAATGCTTCTTTTGCATACGTATAAGCAGCACCAGCCGCCACAATACCAATACGCGTATCATTCATTTCTACCATATTAAACAATGATTCTTCCGCATATTGTTTCAACTGTTGTTCCCGTTCTTCCACAAAATACCTGCGTACTTTAGAAATAGCCGGTATAGCATCCATTTTTTCCCGTGCTTTTACATAAGGAACATAAGAAAATTCTTTTCGTTCGCCTGTCTTAACCAAACTTTTTGAATGACAAATACGTGTAGTCATCCGCAGCATAATAGGAACCGAATATAGTTCGCTAACCCGATATGCTTCTTTTACCATATCTAAACATTCCTGTGAATTAGATGGCTCAAACATGGCAATCTTCATTGATTTCGCATAATGCCGATTATCTTGTTCATTTTGAGAAGAATGCATCCCCGGGTCATCAGCTGAGACAAAAACAAAACCACCATTAATACCTAAATACGCAAACGTATAAATAGGGTCAGCCGCTACATTCAATCCCACCATTTTCATTGATGCAAACGAACGAACTCCTGCCATCGATGCACCAATTGCTGCTTCCATCGCTACCTTTTCATTCGGTGCCCATTCCGAATAAATCTCCTTATACGTCGCCGTATTTTCCAAAATTTCCGTGCTTGGGGTACCAGGATAAGCAGAAGCAAAAGAAGCTCCTGCTTCATATAATCCTCGTGCAACCGCTTCGTTTCCAGTCATTAACACTTTCATCATCATAACCTCCTTATATCCTTATACTCATAAACAACATACCTTTCTTTATACTCTTTTCTATGCAATTTCTGTGCCAACTAAAAATTAGCTATATCAACGCATATATCTCATGTTAAATTAAATTTTTATTTCTTTTGTGTAAAAATATTGATACAATATTTTACAACAGAAACAAAACATTACTTTTTTATTATAGGAGGTCAACATGAAAGAAATTTGTTTCCTTATTGCTGATACATATTTAAAAGACACGATCTGTCATACCTTATCTACCTACTATCCACAAATTCCTAAAACACAATTTCCAAAAATAGAAATTATCGAATTTCCGCGGCTCATATTACAAGCCAAAGAATTAATAAAAAATGGTACAAAAGTAATTATTACCAATAGTGGAGCACACCAAATTTTACAAGAAAAGATAAACGCTTTTCCCCTACTTTGCCTATACAGTTCTACCACCGATGTCTTATACACCCTTTCACAGTTACACGCCTATAAAAAAATTCATTTATTACTAAATAAAAATTTTATGTTTCGTATCGAAACTTGCCCTGCACACCTACGCAAAAAATTAATTATTCATCCGCCTTATAACTTAGAAGCACCTTTTGAACACTTACTTTCACTCATTCGCAAAATTCCTCCCAGTCCACATACAGCACTCGTAGGCTGTACTTTATTGCCACAACTTACAGACCATTTACCACTTCCTACCTTTCCTATATACCCGAGCGAATCTGTTATTCTATCTGCCCTGAATTTTGCCCACGAATTAATTCAATTTCACACAAAAACACAAAAACAATTAAGCATCCTTACCTCTATTCTTTCCCATATTGAGGAAGGGATTATTCTTCATGACGAAACGGGACATATTTCTCACTTCAATAGAAAGACAAAACAGTTTTTTCACATCCAAAAATTTCCAAAAAAAATAGAAGAAATTTCAATGGAGCTAAAATATACCGAACCAAGCAAAGAAACCATTATTACGCAAACTCCCTATACCTTAGTAGCAACAGCTAATACCTTTAAAATCAACAAAGAAACACATTCTATTATCACTTTACGCGATATCACACGCTTACAACGTTTAGAGAAAAATATTCGCTATAAATTAACGCGTACAGGCTTAACCGCCACACATCATTTTAATGATATTCACACCATCGATTCGAACATGAAAAAAATAATTTCCTTGGCACAACAATTTTCACTCTATGATGAACCTATATTAATTCAAGGAGATAGCGGTACAGGAAAAGAGTTATTCGCCCAAAGTATTCATAATGCTAGTTCTCGCTCTCATGGTCCTTTTGTTGCCGTAAATTGTGCGGCCTTACCCCCAGAACTCTTAGAAAGTGAACTATTCGGCTACGTAGGCGGTGCATTTACAGGTGCTCGCAAAGACGGGAAAACAGGATTCTTTGAATTAGCCCATACAGGCACTATTTTTTTAGACGAAATCAACAGCATGTCTCCTGCCATTCAAACTAAACTACTACGCGTCCTAGAAACCAAACAAGTCATGCGTATCGGTTCTGACTACGTTATTCCCCTTGATATCCGTATCATTTCTGCCAGCAATGACGACATTATACAAGCAGTATGCAATAACACCTTTAGACGTGATTTATTTTTTAGACTCCATACACTGACCCTCAACCTACCTTCTTTAGATGAACGGCCCGATGATATCATTTATTTATTTGAATTGTTTACAAAAAAAATAACGGGATCTACCAAAAAAATTCCTGCTGCATTGAAACAAGTTTTACAACATCATCATTGGTGGGGAAATATTCGCGAATTATACAGCGTTGCCCTTCGCTATCACATCTTGGGTTTAAAGGATAATTATCAAACATTATTTGATAATCCTTCTACAAAAAAAAATCCACTAATTGATATCCATTCTATGAACATCAATTTAAAAAAACTACATCAAGATATGGATACCCTTCTCATTCAAGATCTACTTCAACAAGGATTTACAAAAACGCAAATAGCCAGTATATTAAATATTAGCAGACAAACTTTATTTAACAAAGAACAAAAAAAATAATAATTTTTCCACTTTATTTTTAAGATTACGTAACAACTTATCAATCTATACTTTTTGCATTATTGTTCCAATCCACGCACCCATAAAGGGTAAACTAAATTAACCAATCATCTTATATAAATAATTAAGTAGCAATAAAAAAAAGAAAGGACAGTAGTTTTTTTCTACTGTC
>NZ_AFUG01000039.1:0-619 GCF_000221545.1 Megasphaera sp. UPII 135-E | reverse complement strand
ACTCGTTTCCTGCTGTATTCATCTATTCCTGTTATTTGATAATATCTGTTCCCGTAACTTGGAAAGCGAATACATTCATCCGGAACATACTTTATATCAATTTGAACTTTATCGCCCGGATATTTACCGTCCATTCTCTCGTATTTAGAATAACTTTTTCGACGAATTATCGGCTTCTTATACCCTTTTTTACGTATTTGTCGGCACATACTTGTAAAACTTCGTTTATATCCTTTTTCTCTGCATCTAACGTAAACTTCGGCCAATCCATACACGCCGTTACGCTTCAGCATCCGTTGTATTAACGCCAATTCTTCTTTTTTATGAGCCTTAGGACTACTATGCGGTCTTCTTGATTTAAGTGCAAGGCTCCTGACGGTGCCATCGTATTTTTTTAGCTGCCGATATACAAACTGTCTATTTGTATGATATCTTCTTGCGGCACGTGTTATCCCATGTTTTATTGCATATTCACATAAACGTTGGCGAAAACGCATTTCTTCGGTTATAATTTTCATGAGAGGTCTCCTTTGATACTTTTGTGTTTGTGGTAAAACCTATTGTATCAAAGTTCCTCTCTTTTTTCTTTTATTTCTGTAACATATGTCTTATCACATTA
>NZ_AFUG01000040.1:0-49771 GCF_000221545.1 Megasphaera sp. UPII 135-E | reverse complement strand
CGCGACGTACTTTTACTAAATAAAATAAAAAAGAAAGCACTATGTGCAATGCACATAGTGCTTTCTTTTTTTTATTTATCGGTTATAAGAACTTGCCTTTATAAAGACCAAGGTGTGCCAGTAATACGTTCATACGCTTCTTTATATTTAGCTATCGTTTTATCAATAATTTCTTTTGGTAATAGATAATCATTATGGGGATTCGCTTTTAGCCAATCTCGCACAAATTGTTTATCGTAAGACGGTTGTGATTTTCCCGGTGCATAGCCATCGCAAGGCCAGAAACGAGAACTGTCGGGTGTCAACATTTCATCGCCTAAAATGATATTTCCCTGCTCATCTAAGCCGAATTCAAATTTTGTATCGGCGATAATAATACCCTTTGATAACGCATAGGCTGCACATTTTTTGTATAAGGCTAACGAATAATCGCGGATTTTTTCGGCATATAACTGCCCTTTACCAGGAAAGGTTTTTTCTAATATAGCCGCACCTTTTTCTATGGATACATTTTCATCGTGTTCACCTAATTCGGCTTTGGTACTAGGTGTAAAAATAGGTTCAGATAACTGTTGTGATTCTTGTAATCCCGCAGGTAAAGAAATACCACAAATAGTTTGATCTTTTTGATAGCTTTCCCAGCCACTACCCGTAATGTAACCACGAACGATACATTCCATTGGAATCATCGTTAACTTACGGCACTTCATACTATTTCCACGAAACATATCTTGTTGGAAAAATTCCGGCATATCCTTAGGATCGATACTTAACATATGGTTTGGAATAATATCCTTTGTGAAATCGAACCAAAATTTTGACATCTGTGTTAAGATAGCACCCTTTTCGGCGATCTTATTTTTTAGAATATGATCGAATGCAGAAATTCTATCTGTGGCGACCATGATAATAGTATCGTCTACATCATATACTTCTCGAACTTTTCCTGACTTAAATGGTTTGTACTTTTGCATGCCTATTGCCTCCATTATATTGGATTCCCCTTGAACCTCTTTATCATAGCATAAATTTTAAAAATGGTCGATATGGGTTGTAAGGGATATATTGAGTATAACGAAGATAAATTTTCTTGCATAGATATCTCCTTTTTGGTATACTTTTATTAACTTAACGTTGATTGAATCAACTTAACGGAGGTATGTAAATGAACTATTTCGAAATTGGTCATGAATTTGGCGTGATTAATAGACGGACACAGGCATATGTAACGTTAGCATGCAAGCCTTGGCATATTTCATATTCTGAGCATGTCATGTTATTAACTTTATATTCACATGATGGTTGTACACAAATTGAATTAGGAAAATTGCTAACTGCTGATAAAGCTTTAGTGGCAAGAAATGTTAAATTATTAGAAGAAAAGAAATTGATATATAGACGACAAGATTGTGAGGATTTACGTTTTAAGTATATTCACTTAACACAAAAAGCATGGGATATGCAAAGGGAAATGGAAAATATTGTAAAACGGTGGGTAACGTATTTATTACAAGGAGTTGACAAAAAGAAATTAGAGGATGCGTTAGAAACGATGAGTAGTGTGGCAAAACATGCATCGGAGGTACATATAGAAGAATTAGTATTACAAGGAAAGGAGATTCCTCATGATACACAGTAAATGGCTGCTTCGTATTGTCGTTTTTAGTGTTTTAGGTATGACACTTGTAGGATGTGGTACAAAGAAACCTGAAACAGATGTAGTTCCTTTGGTGAGTACGATAACCGTCGGCGGCGAAGATAAAGATGAGGCACAATCGGCTTATACGGGAACTGTACGTGGACGCTATGAGAGTAAATTGGCCTTTCAAGTAGGTGGAAAAATTACGGGGCAATATGTGCAAGTTGGTTCAAGGGTACGTGTAGGGCAAGTATTAATGACGTTAGATCCCCAAGATATGGCACAAGGGGTTGAACAGGCAAATGCACAAGTGACAGCAGCCGCTTCACAATGCCAATTAGCTAAAGAAAAGTATTCTCGCTTTCAGGCGTTGTATCAGCAGTCGGCGATTAGCACGCTCGCATGGGAACAAGCAAAAACGGAATATAAACAAGCACAAGCACAATATGCACAAGCAAAGGCGGCACGACAAGTACAGCAACATCGTTTGGCCTATACGCAATTGACGGCGAGTGCCGATGGTGTAGTAGCTATGGTTGCAGGTGAACCGGGGCAAGTCATTGGTGCAGGTATGCCTGTGTTAACATTGATTCATGCGGGACAAATGGAAGTTGAAATGAATGTACCGGAAAATAAAATTGGCGACTTTTTTGTAGGTAAACCAGTAGCAGTTTCGTTTTGGGCTTTACAAGAACAGCGTGTAGTTGGTCATGTTCGTGCGATTGCACCCATGGCGGATCCCCTTGCGAAAACATATATGGTGCGAATCTCCTTAGATAAGCCGCCACAGGGACTAAAGTTGGGCATGACCGCACAGGTATTTGATACGCATGCGAATGTAGGCGATAATAATACCTATAACGTACCAGTAGGGGCCATTTATCAAACAGGAAATACGCCCTATGTATGGTGTGTCACCGCAACGGGAACGGTGCAATTAAAACGCATTACGATTGTTTCTTTTGAAGATGATACGGTGCGTATACAAGGTGTTGCCAAAGGGGATGTTATCGTTAAAGCAGGTGTACAAAAATTGCATCAAGGAGAACAAGTGCGAACGGAGAGTGACCATGCATGAAAAATCTTTCAGAATTGGCGTTGAAAAATAAGGTTTTAGTATGGTACTTTATTATTCTTGTCGCGATTGCGGGCGTATTTTCGTATATGAAATTAGGGCGAATGGAAGATCCCGCATATACGGTACGGCAAATGGTCATTACGGTTGCTTGGCCAGGAGCAACGGCAACGCAAATGCAAGAACAAGTGACGGATAAGTTAGAACGACAATTGCAAGATACGAAAGGACTATCATATTTAAAAAGCTATTCTAAGTCAGGGCAAGCGGTTATTTATGTTACCCTCGATGACAAGGTGCCATCGAAAGATATTCGCAATACGTGGCATGACGTGCGAAATACAACGGAGAATATGAAACGGCAATTGCCCGAAGGGGTAGTTGGACCATTTTATAATGATCGATTTGATGATGTGTATGGATCGGTTTATGCTCTTACGGGTGATGGGTATACGTATGAGGACTTGCGTAAAAAAGGGGAACAAATTCGGAGATACTTGGTCACCATACCCGATGTGAGTGAAGTAAAGCTATTGGGGGTTCAAGATGAGCAAATAGCCGTTGAATTAGCAAATGATAAATTAGCTGCACTGGGGATTCCGCCGCAGCTTGTTGCACAGGCGATTCATTCACAAAATCAAATGACACCAGCAGGTCGTATTACAACAGCGGATCAAACGGTGTATCTGCGATTATCGGGCAATTTTGACAGTGTAGATGCAATTCGAAATGTACCCTTATATGTACAGGGAAGTACGTTTCGTTTAGGCGATATCGCTACGGTTAAACGAGGATATCCTGATCCGTTGCAACCGCAAATGTATTATAATGGTAAACCGGCGATTGGGATTGCCTTATCTATGAAAAATGGAGGCAATATTCTTACTTTAGGCACGCAGCTGAAACAATTTTCCCAATCGATTCGGAAAGAATTACCGGTAGGTATGGAATTACATCAAGTATCGGATCAGCCACAAGTGGTAAAAGAGTCTATTGCTGATTTTATCGGTACTTTACGGGAAGCTATTATTATTGTTTTGGTAGTTAGTTTTTTGAGTTTAGGTATCCGTACAGGGATGGTTGTCGCATGTTGTATACCGCTTGTCCTTGCCGGTGTATTTTGTGTGATGAAAGTTGGCGGTATCGATTTACATAAAGTTTCTTTAGGGTCATTGATTATTTCGTTAGGGTTGTTAGTCGATGATGCTATTATTGCCGTAGAAATGATGAGTGTTCAATTAGAACGAGGTAAAAACCGGATAGAAGCAGCTTGTTTCGCTTTTCGGGCAACGGCAAAACCGATGTTAACGGGAACACTAGTTACTTGTGCGGGATTTATACCTGTTGCCTTTGCGGAAGGAGCTGCTTCTGAATTTTGTCGCAGTTTATTTCCTGTTATTTTTTCTGCCTTGATTATATCGTGGATTGTTTCGGTTATGGTAGCACCTTTGTTTGGATATTACTTTATCAAGGTGAAACCACAAGAAGAAAAGAAACCATCGTATCAAACGCGATTTTACGTATTCTTTCGACAAGTTTTACAATGGTGCTTGCATCGGAGTAAAGTGGTTATTGTAGCGACACTTGGTTTATTTTTATTTTCGATCGGGTTATTGCGGTTTATTCCACAAGAATTTTTCCCGCCGTCTTTACGACCAGAAGTTATCGTTGAAATGACCTTACCAGAAGGCTCTTCTCTTGAAGCAACGAAGAACGCAGCACAACAGTTTGCGGCGGATATACAAAAGGAAAAGACCGTTCAAAATTATTCCTATTATGTGGGGGAAGGGGCTCCGCGTTTTGTTTTGACATGGGAACCTGTTTTGCCGGCTGATAATTACGCCCAATTTATTATTGTACCGAAGGATATTAAAGACCGAGAGGTGTTAACGGAAAGATGTAGGCAGATACTGCAAGAACATTTTCCCGATGTACGAGGACATGTAAAACATATTTCTATCGGACCGCCTTCGGAATACCCTGTTATGCTACGCGTTTCTGGATATGATCCGCAAAAAGTGAAGGAATACGCGGAACAAATGGCAGCACGTATTCGCATGAATCCTAATATTCCGAATGTATTTTTAAATTGGGAACAAAAAAGTAAAATTCTTTATATTGAATTGGACCATGAAAAATTACGTGCTCTTGGTATTTCTGCTCAAGATGTAGGGCAAACGCTATATACGGAACTCTCGGGAGCAACGATCGCTCAATATTATGATCAAGATAAAACGATTGGCATTCAGATGCGTTTGCAAGAACAGGATAGAAAATCCTTGCAATCGATTGATACAATTCCTATTTATACTAAGGTCGGCTATATTCCTTTAGGACAGGTAGCGAAGATATCATATGGAGCAGAAGAACCATTAATTTGGCGGAGAAACTTAAAGCCTACGGTTACGATTCAAGGCGATATTCGAGAAGGCACAGCGAATGATGCAACGCAAAAAGCGTATGATGCTATTGCAGGAATTCGTAACAGCATGCCCTTTGGCTATGATGTAGAAGTTGCTGGCGATTTAGAAAATAGTCAACAATCATTGCATTACTTACTAGGTCCTATACCACTCATGATCATTATCATTATTACCTTATTAATGTTCCAATTACGGAATGTGGGTGATATGATTTTAACCCTTGTGACGGCTCCGTTAGGAATCATCGGTGTTAGTTTTGGAATGCTTATCAGTGGTAAGCCTATGGGCTTTGTAGCTTATTTAGGTATATTGGCGTTGTCAGGGATGATTATTCGGAACTCCGTTATTTTGATCGATCAAATTAAGCAGCATATTGCCCGTGGTGAAGATCCGTGGCATGCTGTCATTGATTCGGCGATTTTACGTTTTAGACCGATTATGCTGACGGCAGCAGCAGCTATTCTGGGCATGATACCACTTATGCGGAGTATTTTTTGGGGCCCTATGGCAGTTGCTATTGCGTCAGGTTTGTTTGTTGCTACTATCTTGACATTAGTTGTATTACCGGTTATGTATGTGGTGTGGCATAAGATAACACCACCAGATGATACTATATAAATGTAGTTATAAATAAAAACCATACTAGAAGAAAGGCACATTTCTTTTGGTATGGTTTTATTATGCAAAAAAAGAGGGGGGCGATAACATATAACGAAAGTTCATAATGTAACGTAGTATAAGAACTATATGATATTCAAAAATAGTGAAGTATGCTAAAAATGAACTTGACATAAACGAATAACACTAAAAAGCATAGAAAAATAAAAAAAAAGTATTTTTTAGTAGATTTTTTAAGGGAAGATGATATACTTATACATGTAAGAAGTGCATCTTAGAAAAATTAGTACAAAAGACGTGATATTTTTTTTATAAAATAAAGTGAAAAAAATCACGCTACACAAAAGGAGGAACTATCATGTTTTGTAAAAAAGTTATGGTCATTGGTGCAGGTACGATGGGATCGGGAATTGCACAAGTATTTGCTACACATGGATGCGAAGTTATTTTGAATGACATCAAAGAAGAATTTATTGCTGGCGGTAAGGCTAAAATTGATAAATCGCTAACAAAATTAGTTGTCAAAGGCAAGATGACACAAGAAGATAAAGATGCTGCTATGGGACGGATTCAAGGTATTGTAACAAGAACGGCAGAAAACTTGAAAGATGTAGATCTAGTAGTGGAAGCAGCTGTGGAAAATATGAAAATTAAGGCAGAAATCTTTAAGGAATTAGATGAATTTTGCCCACCTCATGCTATTTTAGCTAGTAATACATCTTCCCTTGCTATTACGCAAATAGGAGCGGCAACAAAACGCCCGGATAAGGTAATTGGCATGCATTTCTTTAACCCTGCACCAGTTATGAAGTTATTAGAAATTATTAACGGGATTGCTACATCGGCTGAAACATATGACAAGATTGCAACATGTGCAACCGAATTAGGGAAAACACCCGTGAAAGTATCGGACTTCCCTGGCTTTGCAGGCAATCGTATCGTTATTCCAATGTTAAACGAAGCGATTCAAGCATTGATGGATAGCGTTGCTTCCGTAGAAGATATTGATGCGGTATGCAAATTAGGATTTAATCATCCGATGGGACCACTCGCATTGTGCGATTTAATTGGGAATGATGTTGTTCTTCACATTATGGAAGTATTGTATGAAGGTTTTGGTGATCCGAAATATCGTCCATGCCCATTATTGAGAAAATATGTAAATGCTGGTTATTTAGGACAAAAAACGGGTAAAGGTTTTTACGATTATAAGAAATAAGCAGCATGCAATCAAATATTTTCGTTTGACAAGCGAGATATAAAGGAGGAAAGAATGATGGAATATAAGAACATTCTTTATGTGATAGAAAATGGGATTGCCATTGTGAAGATTAATCGTCCGAAAGCATTAAATGCCTTGAATGCGGAAACGGTGAGGGAATTAAACAATCTGATGCAGGATATTTCGGTCGATAAGACAGTAAAGGTAGTTGTTATTACAGGTGAAGGTGATAAATCCTTTGTAGCTGGTGCAGACATTAAAGAAATGTCAACGAAAAATGCTGTTGAAGGACGTGCATTTGGACAAATTGGACAAGATGCATTTACGTTTATTGAAAATATGTCCCAACCTGTAATTGCTGCCGTAAATGGCTTCTGCTTAGGTGGTGGATGCGAATTAGCTTGTGCTTGCGATATTCGTTATGCTTCTGATAATGCTAAATTCGGTCAACCTGAAGTTACCCTGGGGATTACGCCAGGCTTTGGCGGCACGCAACGCTTGCCACGGGTTATTGCCAAGGGGCCGGCAAAAGAAATTTTGTATACAGGTCAATTAATTGATGCACAAGAAGCGTTAAGACTCGGCTTAGTAAATAAAGTTTTACCGCAAGAAGAATTGATGGATGCAGTTTTAAAATTAGCAAATAAAATTGCTAAGAATGCACCGATTGCGGTACAGTTGACGAAAGCGGCCGTAAATAGAGGCATTAATTGCGATGTTATTACGGGTATTTCCTATGAAGCAGAAGTATTTGGTCTTTGCTTCTCAACGGACGATCAAAAAGAAGGTATGGGTGCGTTTGTTGAAAAAAGAAAACCAACTTTTACGGGAAAATAATAGAAGTAGCTATAAAAAAGCTTCGGACATATAGTCCGAAGCTTTTTTCTTTTAACCGCGTGGTGCATACATGATAATAAATACGCCAATTAAGACGATAAGTGAACCGATAATATCAAATAGATCAGGGCGAATACCATCAATTAACCAGCCCCATAATAAAGAAAGAACAATAAATATACCCCCATAGGCGGCATAGATTTTGCCAAAATTTCCCTGTGGTTGTAAGGTGGGAATAATTCCGTATATGATTAGAATGATGGCACCGCTTAGGGCGTACCAGATACTTTTCTCATCGCGTAGATACAGCCAAATACAATAGCCTCCACCGATTTCACAAATACCGGCGAGTATAAAATAGAGGATAGATATAAGCATACTATATTCCTTTTGTGCTAATATTCAATATGTAAATAATCATTATAATATATTTTAGTAAAAATAATTATAATTTTCAATGAATAACATGAATGTTGTTTTGATATAAAAAAAACTATCCCTTTAAGGTCTTTTAATGGTATGATAAGATAAATAACAGAAAGGCAAGTAGATAATGGGGGGAAGTGTTATGGCAAAATTACCGATTATAGAAGCCGGTAGTCCTGTATTAAAGGCACAGGCAAAACCAGTTCCAACAATTACAAAACATATAAAAAAATTATTAGATGATATGGCTGAAACTATGTATGCAGCCAATGGCGTGGGCTTAGCGGCACCACAAATAAATGAATCGTTACAACTCGTGGTCTTAGATGATGGCAATGGGTTAATTGAATTAATCAATCCGGAAATTTTGGAAACATCAACGGAGATGGAAGAAGATATTGAAGGATGCCTGAGCGTACCGGGTTATTATGGTACGGTAAAACGATATTCAAAAATTAAAGTGAAATCATTAAATCGTAAAGGCAAAGTCGTTTATTACGAGCCGGAACATTTTTTAGCACGAATTTTTCAACATGAAATTGATCATTTAAAAGGCACGTTATTTATTGAAAAAGCAGAAAACATACGGAAGGTGACAGAATAATGAAATCCTTACGCATAGTATTTATGGGAACGCCTGATTTTGCAGTACCGGCTTTACAAGCATTGGTGCAGGCAACCTATGATGTGGTTGCCGTATATACGCAGCCTGATAAAGAAAGAGGAAGAGGTAAACAAATTACTTATTCTCCTGTTAAAGCACAAGCACAGCAACTTGGTATTCCCGTATATCAACCTACGACATTGCGGGAGATAGCGGTACAAGAGGAGCTAAGCACATTAAAGCCTGATTTAATTGTCGTAATTGCGTATGGAAAAATATTACCGAAAGCGGTTTTGACGATACCTACCTATGGCTGTATGAATGTTCATGCATCATTATTACCGGCCTATCGAGGGGCGGCACCGATTCAATATGCCATTAAAGATGGTGTCACACAAAGCGGTGTTACGATTATGCAGATGGACGAAGGTTTGGATACGGGTGATATTTTAATACAGAGGCGATATACCCTAGCTCCTAAAGAAACAACGGGGTCCTTGTTTGACAAATTATCAGAATTAGGTGCGTCAGCTTTACTCGAAGTACTAGGAAAGATAGAAACATATCAACATCAGGCCATACGGCAAGACGAAAAAGAAGCATCGTATACCGCTAAAATTGAAAAGAAACAAGCCATGCTGGATTGGCGTGAAGATGCAGTACAATTAGAGCGGTGGATACGTACGTTAGATCCGCATCCAGGAGCCTATACGTTATGGCAACAAAAACGCCTGAAAATTTGGTCGGCCACGGTAGTCGAGGGGCAAGATGTTATGCCAGGCACGATTATTGCTGTTACGAAAACAGCATTTGTCGTACAAACGGGCAGGGGGGCATTGCAAATTGATGTAGTGCAACCAGAAAGTCGTAAGCGTATGACGACGGCACAGTTTTTACAAGGGAATGAGATGACCATCGGTGATTCTTTGGCAGTGCCGACAGTATAGATAAAGTGGGGCAGGACTGTAGTCGGTGCTGTCCTACTTTTATGTATGATGAAAAGGATGGAGAGAGTATTGAATATACGGGAATTAGCATTACGCAGTTTATTGACGATTATTAAGGATAAAGGATATAGTACGATTGTCGTATCTCAGGCGATTAAAAAATATAAGCTTGCCGATCGAGATCGGCGATTTTATACGGATTTAGTATATGGTACCTTGCGTCATATGATGATACTAGAACGAGCTATGAGGAAACTTAGTTCTCGTCCCATAGAAAAATTAGATCCGTTGTGTCGCGTTATTCTGCGTATGGGACTGTATCAATTACAATATATGGACAAGGTGCCTCCTTCTGCTGCCTGTAATGAAGCAGTCAAATTGGCTCGTTCCTTAGGCAACGAAGGTATGGCTAAGTTTGTTAATGCTATATTACGCTCTGCTTTGCGACAACCACAAGTCTTTGCCTTGCCGAAGAAAGAAGACGACCCGATTTTATATTTAGCACTATCTTATCATCAGCAAGAATGGTTCGTGCGGTGGTGTTGTGAACGTTTCGGCATGAAAGAAACAGAGGACTTATGTGCTTATTTTGATAAGGTTCCCGAACTCTGTTTACGCTTGCAAACAAATCGTATTAGTATTGTCGAAGGCATGCAAATACTCGATCAAGCAGGCATTTCGTATCGTAAGGGAAAAGTTGTTCCTGAATGTATCTATATTACGACTTCACAGGCTATTGAGAGCATTCCTTTATTACGCGAAGGAAAAGCGCTCATACAAGATGAGGCGTCACAGTTGGTAGCTCATATTGTGGATCCCCAACCAGGCGAGATAATCGTTGATGCTTGTGCTGCTCCTGGAGGTAAAACGACACATTTAGCTACCTTAGGCGGTAAAACCGCTATCGTCTATGGATGTGATATATATACGCATAAATTAAAATTAATCGAAGAAAATGCTTCTCGTTTAGGACTAGCGAATATTCGCACCATTCAGCAAGATGCACGGCAGTTAGGACAGCAATTTCTCGCTAAAGCTGATCGCGTATTGGTAGATGCACCTTGTTCGGGCTTGGGGATTTTACGGCATAAATTAGATTTACGGTGGCGTAAAGAAGAAAAAGACACAAGAATATTACCGGCTTTGCAAAAACAAATCTTAGAAGGGGCTTCGGTTTGTGTCAAAGATGGCGGTCTTTTAGTATATAGTACCTGTACGATGAATCCCGCTGAAAACCAAGACGTAGTTCAATATTTTTTACAACGTCATCCTGAATTTACCCTTGAACCGATTGCACTTACGGCGGGTTTAACGAAAAAAGGCCCATGTGTAGAAATAGTACCACCCTATGATGGGATGGATGGTTTTTTTATTGCGAAATTAAGAAAGGACAAGGGGCATGATTGATCTTTTAAGCTTAACCTTGGCAGAATTACAACAAGTATTAGCATCTTATGGTATGCCAGCCTTTCGGGCAAAACAAATTTTTCATTACGTCTATCAACAATTTGTGTTTCAGTGGGATCAGATGACCTTATTGCCAAAAAAAGATCGCATAGTGTTGCAGGAAAAGTTGCGTATTTTCATACCTCCTGTCCTTTCAACGTTAGCATCAGAGGATGGGACAACGATCAAATTGCTTCTTTCCTTGCAAGACGGTCATACTGTAGAAACTGTATTGATGCGACATGATTACGGAAATGCTATATGTTTATCCACGCAGGTAGGGTGTGCCGTTAATTGCTCCTTTTGTGCTTCCGCTAAAAATGGGTTCATTCGCAATTTGACCGTTGGTGAAATGACTGCACAATTATTGGTCTTTCGTGCTTATGTGACACCCGAGTTGCATTCTATTGTCTTGATGGGAACGGGTGAACCTTTGCTAAATTATGATGCGGTACTTGCATTTTTGCGACATATTCACGAAAAAGAAACGTTTTATTTAGGCTATCGAAATATGACTCTTTCTACATCAGGAATTGTGCCTAAAATGTACGATTTGGCGAAAGAAAATATACCGTTGAATTTAGCCATTTCATTACATGCTCCAAACGATGTGTTGCGCCGGACGATTATGCCGATTGCCGATGTGTATCCCCTTGAGGATATATTGAAAGCAGCAGACTATTATTTTTCGGAAACCCACCGGAAAGTTACATTTGAATATATTCTTATTCGTGACGTTAATTGTACGACCGCTTGTGCAACGGAGTTAGTTCGTTTATTTGCTCGTAAAAATGTCTTGATTAATGCGATCCCTATTAACGATAACTACGATGTGGGGTTATATCGACCGACTACAAAAATGATGCAGAGATTCGTGCGGATCGTCAAGAACGGTGGCATTTCGATTACGCTACGGCGAGAAATGGGCAGTGAAATTCAAGCTGCGTGTGGACAACTGCGTATTCAAAGAGAAAAAGTTGACAGCATATAAAGAATGTGATATGAATTATTTATATTGCTGGTAGAAGGGACGTGAAAGCTTGAAAGCATTTGGTGCATCTCAAATAGGGCTAGTACGTAGCGTGAATGAAGACGCATATTACATTAGTTCGAAGCATGATGTAATGGTCGTTGCGGATGGTATGGGCGGCTATGTTGGCGGCGAAATTGCCAGTCGTACGGCCGTAAATGCGGTAGCATATTATTGTGACCAAATGAAGCATTCGGACACCCTTTCATTGCAGCGAGCTATGCAGTATGCGAATGCCTGTGTTTGGAGTAAAACCTTAATCGATCCATCGTTAAAAGGAATGGGAACGACATTAACGATGGTATGTGTGCAAAAACAGCATGTGTATTGGGGACACATGGGAGACAGTCGGTTATACTATTGGCATGACGGAGCGCTCATACAAATAACGTCTGATCACACGTGGATTCAATGCTTGTTAGCAAAAAAGGAAATTACTATAGCGGAAGCTAAGGTACATCCGCGTCGACATGTATTGACACGGGCCATCGGTGTCGATGAAGACATTACCCCTGATACGGGAGATATATTGGTAACACCAGGTGATCGTATGTTATTATGCACTGATGGTGTAACGGCTTATATTGCGGATGAAGAAATGGCCACCTTATTAGGAACACCAGAAATGGATGAACAAACTATCGTACAAACGTTGTTAGAACGTGTGTATGCACATGGTGCAGAAGACAATGTGACAGCGATTGTACTGACCATATAATGAGGATATTATGATGAAAGCGGTGGAAGGGCAAACAATGGTAGGTCATACGTTAGCAAACAGATATCATATATTGGAAACCGTTGGTACGGGTGGTATGGCTGTCGTATACAAGGCACGCGATATATTATTAGATAGAATTGTAGCGGTAAAAATATTACATGCAAAGTATGGAAATGACCATGATTTTGTAGTGCGATTTCGGCAAGAGGCACAGTCAGCAGCGAAATTATCTCATCCTAATATTGTCAATATTTATGATGTTGGCAAAGATGAAGGCATTCATTATATTGTGATGGAATTTGTGCGTGGTGAAACGCTAAAAGAATATATTGAAAAACATGGGCATTTACCTATTAATACAGCGATCCAAATCACTTTTGATATTGGCGGTGCGTTAGAAAATGCACATAATAATGGTTTGGTACATTGTGATATTAAACCTCATAATATTTTAGTGACGGAAACAGGTCGAATCAAAGTTGCCGATTTTGGTATTGCTCGTGCGATTAATTCGAGTGCTACCATGAAAGAAGATAGCCAAGTGTTAGGATCCGTGCATTATTTTTCACCTGAACAAGCGTCAGGGGGAACTTTAGATGAACGGACGGATATCTATTCGTTAGGCGTAGTTATGTACGAAATGATGACAGGTGTCGTTCCCTTTGAAGGTGATACGGCCATTAGTGTGGCCTTACAACATGTACAGGACGATATTCCGTTACCGACAAAATATAATCGCCGTATTCCGCTCTTGGTAGAACGGTGCATGCTGAAAGCGATGGCAAAAAATCCAGCCGATCGCTTTCAATCAGTTGCTGAAATGATGTCGGAATTGCGACTTTCTCAAGGGTTTGTCAACTCGAATAAAGGAGCGATGCCACTTATTAAGAAAAATTTTGAAGCACCGAAGTTGCAGGTTGAACGAGACGTATCAGAAGAACCTGCAACAGGTATGATTAATCATTTTTTAGATGCGTTGAGTAGACATTCAAAAAAATCTATTGTGTTGGCAATGATTGGTGTTTTTATCATTGCATTTTCATGGGCTTTTTTTTCTTTTGGGAATTTTTGGAGTCCCACTGATATTGTTGTACCTGATGTGACAGGTAAACAAATTGAAATTGCTCGTACTATGTTAATGGATAAAAATTTATCTGTATCTATTAAAGAGGTTGATAGTAGCGATGTTCCTATCGGGGAAGTCATCACTCAAAATCCGTCAGGAGGTTCTGTGGTTAAAGCCAATCGTACGATTTATTTAACTGTTAGCCGGGGAAGTCAAGGGGATACCGTGTTGGTGCCTAATTTATGTGGATTGACCCTTGATGAGGCGGCTCGTAAGTTAAAAGCCGTAGGACTTTCGATTGGCACGGTTACATATGTTGATTCGGATAAAGAGGATGGGAAAATTGTTAGCCATACGCCAAATTCTCCTGATAAAGTAGCGAAGAATACAACGATAGATGTGGTGGTTAGTCGGTTGGTTAAAAATGAAGCACAAACTCTGTTGCCAACGCTTACGGGGATGCCCCTTGATGCAGCAGTTCATCTGTTAAAACATGCTGGTTTTACCGTAGGACAAATAGAGAAATTAAATGAAGCGTCGTCACAAAAACAAGCCATCGTACGTTCTTATGTGGTAGGTCAAGATAAAAAAACGGTAGATTTACAAGTGGAATATGTAGGAGATGACGGGGAAGAAGAAGAAAGTGCCAGTTCCATTCATTATGGGAGTGTAAATATTCATTTGCCCAAAAATATTGATACACCTCATGTTCAAATCGTGGTGAGTGATGAAAAAGGACAACGAACGGTATATGATAAGATGCATAATGCAGGCGATACCTTTACTAAGACTGTGAGTGGTACAGGAAAAATGCGAGTAAAAGTACTGGTTAACGGAGCGGTTATTAATGAACAAAATGTATGAATGTAGTTCGGAAAAGCAAACGGGACGAGTTATTAAAAATTATAATGGTTATTACTATGTCGATTTAAGTGAACCGACCTTACGTGAATGTCGTCGACGAGGTAAAGTGAAACATAAAATTCTCGTAGGCGATGAGGTGGAAGTCATGGCGACAGATCATGGAAAGGGATTAATTGAAGCGGTTTTGCCACGGCAAAACGAATTACGTCGTCCAGCCGTAGCGAATATTGATCAGATCGTCATGGTGTTGGCGGCCCAATCGCCTGATCCCGATTATTTTTTAACGGATAAATTACTGTTGACTTGTGCATATCATCATATTTCCCCGCTTTTATGTATGAATAAAAGCGAATTACAACGTGAGGTTGCACAAGCATACTGTCAGCATTATACGCAGTGTGGGTATAAAACCTTAGCCGTATCAGCTCATACGGGGGAAGGGATAGACTTGTTGCGTTCGTATTTACAAGGAAAGATCACCGCTTTTTCAGGCCCTTCTGGTGTTGGTAAATCAAGCTTACTTACGTTGCTTCTAGGTAAAGAGCTGGCTACGGGTGCAGTAAGTGAAAAAATTCGCCGTGGACGCCATACGACACGGCATGCAGAAATGTTGTGCATGGACGCCCATACGTATGTCGTTGACACGCCTGGCTTTGCGGCCATTGAATTGGAACCGTTAAAAGTAGCGAAACTAGCACTCTTGTTTCCTGAATTTAAACCTTATGTCGGCCAATGTCGCTTTCCCTCCTGTGTACATGTGCATGAACCAGATTGTGCTATCAAAGAGGCTAAAGAACGCGGTGAGATTAGTGAAACCCGTTATATGACATATTGTAAATTATTACATGAAATAAAAGAAAGGAAGTCATTTGTATGATTACCGTTTGCCCATCTATTTTATCGGCTGATTTTTCTCACTTGGCCGAAGAAATTAAAGATGTAGAAGAGAAAGGAGCAGGATGTTTACACCTTGATCTCATGGATGGACATTTTGTACCAAATTTAACATTTGGTGTGCCTATCGTAAAAGCCATCCGTAAAGAAACATCCTTGCCGTTTGATGCTCATCTCATGGTAGAGCATCCTGAAGCCTATATAGATGAATTGGTTGCTGCGGGTGTTCGATATATTACGGTCCATCAAGAAGCATGTGTTCATTTGGATCGCGTCATTCAACATATTCATGAAGCAGGTGCAAAAGCAGGGGTGGCGTTAAATCCGGCTACTCCCGTACAGTCCTTGTCTTGTGTTGCTTCTTCGCTTGATTTAATCCTCATCATGAGTGTTAATCCAGGTTTTGGCGGACAATCCTTTATTCCCTATGCTTTAGATAAAATTAAGGAAGCCAAGTGCTTATTACAACAGGTGGGAAATGAACAGGCGGTAGTACAAGTTGACGGCGGGGTAAATGCAAAAACGGCTCGTGCCGTAAAAGAGGCAGGGGCTACTTTTTTAGTCGCTGGTAGTGCTATTTTTAATGCGTTTAATCGAGCAGAAGTGATTAATATGTTGAAAGAAGAACTATAAGCCATACGTATATTTCTTATAGAGAAGTCTTGTCATGTTTTTTTGCATGTGCTAAAATTATACATAGATAAATATATACAATAGTCTTTGAGGCAAGGTGCGAAAGTTCGCTTTCAATTCCTGACCGGCGGTAATAGTCCGCAACCCTTTTTTTAGAGGTTGAGCCGATGTAATTTCGGTACCGACAGTATAGTCTGGATGGAAAAAGACCCGTTTTTCGTATGCACTCAAAAGGCTGTGGAAGGTAATCCATGGTCTTTTTTATATGCCTAAAAGTCGTATTAGGAGAGGATGAAGCAGTGGAAGATGTAGAATATATGAAAAAAGCCTTACAACTGGCAGCATTAGCCCGAGGTTATACGACACCTAATCCGGTTGTAGGGTGTGTCATCGTAAAAGATGGCAAGATTGTTGGTACTGGTTATCATCAAAAAGCCGGTACGCCGCATGCAGAAGTATGGGCGTTAGAAGAAGCTGGAGATGCTGCCGCAGGGGCAACGGTGTATGTTACGTTAGAACCGTGTGCCCATTATGGTAGAACGCCTCCGTGTGCGAGAACATTGGTCAAGCACAAGGTAAGCAAAGTAGTTATTGCCATGCTTGATCCGAATCCACTTGTCGCTGGTAAAGGTGCTGCTATTCTACGTCAAGCGGGGATTGCCGTAGAGGTAGGCTTATTATCACAGGAAGCGGCTTATTTAAATGAAGTATTTATTAAAAATATGCTTACACAGATGCCGTTTATTGCAATCAAGTTGGCCCAAAGTCTAGATGGCTGCATTGCGACCAAAACAGGGCATTCTCAATGGATTACGAATACATGGTCCCGTCAACAAGGTCATTATTTGCGATCTATTTATGACGGTATTGTTGTGGGGATTAATACGGTTTTAGCAGATAATCCCTTGTTAACTTGTCGGATCAAACGCGAAGGTGGCAAAGCACCGCATCAACCCGTTCGCATCATCCTCGATTCACAAGGGCGTACACCTTGTACGAGCTTAGTAGTGACCGATAAGACGGCACAAACGATCATTGTGACGACCCAACGTTGTGCACAAGAACGGCGTGAAGCCCTCGAAAAAGCGGGTGTACGCGTATTGGTTGCACCGATGCAAGATGGCAAGCGGGTAGATTTAGCAAAAGCATTGACGTTATTGTATCAAGAAGGTATTCGCAGTTTGCTTGTCGAAGGGGGCAGCACGATACACGGTAGCTTTTTTGATGCACAACTTTTTGATAAAGTGCATGTTTTTTTGGGAAATTCCGTTATTGGCGGTACACAGGCCTTACATGCTGTAGCAGGGGAAGGCGTAATGAATTTATCGGAGTGTGTGCCGCTTGTATATCAATCTGTAGAAATTCATGACAACAATGTCTATATACAAGCATATAATCAGCGAAGGGAGGCCGACTATGTTCACTGGAATCGTTGAGGAAACGGGAAAAATAGGTGCAATGGTACGAAAACCAGACTCGATTGTTTTAAAAATTGAGGCAAAAAACGTCTTAGAAGGCACTCAATTAGGGGATAGCATTGCTGTAAATGGAGTTTGCTTGACCGTGACTGAATTAGCACCAGGTTCTTTTTGGGCGGATGTTATGCATGAAACGATGCGTCGTTCCTCTTTAGCAGAACTTACAACGGGCAGCTTAGTGAATTTAGAGCGAGCCGTTCCCGTAGGAGGGCGTTTAGGTGGGCATATCGTCAGTGGTCATATTGATGCGACTGGACATATTATGCGGATACAGCGAGATGGCATAGCAAAGGTGATTACTATTGCGATTCCAGCAGAAACCGCTCGTTTTATTATCGAAAAAGGATCTATTACGATTGATGGCATTAGTTTGACGGTCACCTTTGTGGGGACAAACCAATTTTCCGTATCCATTATTCCACATACGATGGAGCATACGACCTTATTACAAAAGCCGGTAGGAAGTACGGTAAATATCGAAACCGATATGATTGGTAAATATATTTATCGCTTTTTAACAGATAAACCGAAAGAGATAAAAAAGAATACCTTGTCGTTAGAAACATTATTACAACAGGGATTCTAATTAAAAGGAGTGGGTACATTGGTACAAATTAAAGAAGGTAAATTATTAGGGCAAGGATCAAAATATGGAATTGTCGTAGCACGGTTTAACGAATTTATTAGCAGTAAATTGCTAAGTGGTGCTTATGATGCGCTACAACGACATGGGGTTCAAGATAGTGATATTACGACCGCTTGGGTGCCAGGTGCATTTGAAATTCCATTAGTAGCACAAACGATGGCTGCTTCTAAAAAATATGATGCGATTATTTGTTTAGGTGCGGTTATTCGCGGTGCGACGAGTCATTATGATTTGGTGTGCAATGAAGCAGCTAAAGGGATTGCACAAGCATCTTTAAAAACAGGTGTTCCCATCATGTTTGGTATTGTTACGACAGAAAGCATTGAACAAGCGGTAGAACGGGCAGGCACTAAGGCAGGTAACAAGGGATTTGATGTCGCTTGTGGTGCTATTGAAATGGTAAATTTATTAAAAAATTTATAAATAAGAAACAGAGGTTACTTTTTAGGTGACTTCAGTTAAGCATGTAATTCCTTAAAAATTATCGGCGTAATTGGTAGTGATACTGATTGCGCCGATTTTTATTTATGGAGCAGAATATTAACGGTATCTAGGAATTTTGCCTACAACGGTGCGAATGATCTTTGTATCAATTTACATTTAGAGAGAGGTAGAATTGGGAGATATTAAATAACGTATTTACGGTGAGCATACTAGTATCAGTATGCGTAAGCTAACGTATTAGGCGGTGATTACTATATTACTTTTTATCATCGTACTTTTATTAAAAACAAGAGCATAAAAACCGTATAAATTTATAAAAATAAAAAATACTGACCAATTGACCGTTGCGGTGTGTTGCTTGTCAGATATCCTATGGTATGCGGAATGGTGTCAAAAAAGTGGAGATATAAAAGGAATAAAAGGATAGGAACGGAATGGTAGAATAAATGTGCAAAACAAAAAAATATTTTTTAGAAAAACATATAAAGATAGAAATAAAAATGAATACATAAAAAAAAAAACAATAAATATACAAATAAACGCTATATGTAATAGTAATACTTTGTTTACAGAAAATGGTTTCATATGGTACTATATTCTTAAATATTACTGAAATTTCTCTTGTGTGATTCAATGTTTTTTTATAAAATTAGTTGTTTATAGCTGAAATATTTGTATATTGTGAAGTATTTTAATGTTATAAATACACATGTATTGTACAAGAACATAATTTCATATATACGTATTTAGGAAAGGGGAGAAAAGAATGAATCGAATTTTTAAAGTTGTTTGGAGTAAATCGCGGCAGGCGTATATTGTCGTTTCGGAATATGCGAAGAGTCGCGGCGGGAAGACCAAGCTTGTTGCCGCCGTATTGGCGGTGATTATGGGGACAGCTGTACAAGCTCCCGTATGGGCGGCGAATGATCGCGCAACGTTAGATCCGGCTACACAAAAAATTGTAGAGGAAGTAATGAAGCAGGTGGAAGCCAACTACGTGAAAAAAGGAACCGGCAACGGTACGGCCGTAGATAATGATATGGTAAAACCCGGTGAAAATCCGGTAAAAGCAAATGCGGAACAATACGGTGCCGTAGCGATAGGCAGAAATGCCCATGCCGTGCAATATCGTACGGTTGCTATCGGTGCCGGGGCGTATGCGAATATAGACGGCGGGATAGCTATTTTGGGGAATACATTTGACCGTGACGGTATTTCTTTCGGCCGTGATTCGTATGCTCGCGGTTATGCCGGAATCGCCATCGGTCGTGACACGCAGTCCGGACTCAATTCCATTACGATTGGCAGAATGGCGCGTGCCGCCTATAGTCGTCCCGGAAATATAGGGAATCCCGGGGCAAAAGTAACGTATCCTTTAGGCGGCGAGGATACGAATAATCCCGTATTCAATAAGAACGCCGTGGCGATCGGTACCAACTCCTTGGCAGGGGCCAGTAACATAGCATATCTTCTTGCCGGGGGTGAAGGTACTTATTTGGACTTTGCCAGTACGGCGAACATATGGGCCAGTCGTGTATATTCCCGTGTACAAATGACAAAAATAAAGGCAGGAGATAAAAAACATATTTCCGATCGTTTTTATGGCGAAGGGGATATTAATGCCGCCGCAAAAGGCGATGGGAATTTTAAACTTTATGATGTTGTACGGGACAGCGGCACGGATCAGGTGGCCCTCGGACATCAAAGTCGTGCTATCGGCGATCAGGCCATTGCCATCGGTTCCAATTCCATAGCGGGTAGATACAGTATCGTCATGGGCGGTAATACGTTTGGAGATGATAAGGA
This sequence comes from Megasphaera sp. UPII 135-E, assembly GCF_000221545.1. Classification (NCBI taxonomy): domain Bacteria; kingdom Bacillati; phylum Bacillota; class Negativicutes; order Veillonellales; family Veillonellaceae; genus Megasphaera; species Megasphaera sp. UPII 135-E. The sequence goes on along the minus strand of NZ_AFUG01000040.1, from coordinate 28,952 downwards.
TAATGACTCCTTTTATGCGATGTATTTAACCAATGACGGTATTTTCAGAAAGTTGTCCGGATATAGACCTGTGGACAATAATCCTGGAAATTATAATGAAGGAATGACATATGCCGGTGAAGCCGGTGTGGCTATCGGTACGAAAGCGCATATAATGACACAAATGGGAACGGCAGTAGGTGTGTTGGCTCGTATTGAACAGAATTCTTTCGGTGCCGTCGCACTCGGTGCCGGGGCTTCCGTAGGAACGCAGAGAGGCGGTCAAGACAGTAACGGAGCCGTGGCTATCGGTATGGGAAGTGCCGCTAAAGGTATCGGTACAGTAGCTTTGGGGAGTCGTGCAAATGCCTATCCCGGTGGTGATATACATCGTATGACGGCTGTCGGTTACGGTACGGTCGCCCAAAATGCAGACAGCGTTGCCTTGGGTTCTTTGGCGGAAGCCGACAGAGGATCCGATATGGCGGGCTATTTCTACGGCTATAAGGCGGCAACCATTGATAAGTCCAAAGAAGCCGGGTCTATACAGCTAAAACTGAAAGACGGAGCGGCGGATTTGATTGAAAATTATGAAGTAAAAGTGACTCCATCTGCTTGGGAAGTACCGAAGGCAACGGAAACGGATATTGAAAAAGGATTCCGTACACACGTCTATGAAGGCTTAAAAGGGCCGGCGTTAAAAGCCAATGCCGGTGCGTTGTCTATCGGTAAAAAGGGAAGTACTCCGGATGCAACAGATGCAATTACGCGGCAAATTGTCAATGTCGCCGCCGGTACGAATGATACGGATGCGGTCAACGTGGCACAGCTCAGAAATGTCAATATGATGGTGGAAGCGGATTCCGCCGGTGCAGGAACTCCGAAGGCTTTTAGCGACTTCCTTTTAGACAATGCACGCCTGAAAATTTCCGGACAGTCTTACCTCAGTACGGAACTGACGCAAGATAAAGAAGGACCACGTATTACACTCAAAGCGAAAACCACGGAACTGATTGCCAATCCGGACGGTTCTTTTTCCACGAAAAATAATGAAGACGGCTTGATTACGGCCGGTGAATTGGTTAAGCGCATGAATGCGGCTAAACAGGAACGCGATGAACTGGAAAAGAAAATCGGCGAGCTTGTTTATTTGAATGCGAAAGGGGAAAAATTACGGCAAAAAGACGGTAAGTTCTTTAAGGTAAAGCAGGACGGTTCTTTGGATGAATCGAAGGAGGAAACCCCGGCGGCTATTTCAAGTAAACGACAGGGATTGCAACTGGCCAATGTGAATGGTGCTGTTACACAGTTAACGCCGGACGGTCTTGCCGATTTATCTACTGTTTCGGAAAAAACCGGTGTAAATGTCAATGATATCAGTAAAATCGGTTGGATTTTAAGTGTTCCGGGAGATAAGTATTCCGCAGCGGTTACTCATAATCGCAAAGTTTCCTTCTTCGGTAAAGATTTGGCGAAAGTCACCGCTGCCGGTAAAGGCGAAGAGCCGCGAATGATTACGGTAACCGTTGACCGTAAAGAAACGGGGAAAGCGGTTGAACAGGAATTTCTCAATAACGGATTCACACAGATTCGCTATGTCGATGCGAATAATAAACCGTTGGTTAGAGCTCAGGACGGGAAATATTATTATCCTGTCAGCGATAAAGATAATACACCGGATACGAGTAAACCGTCTGTAGAGCCGGCAGCTCGTGTGGCGGATGTGGAATCTCATCCGACCGTTTTGACCAATGTCAAACACGGCGCCGATGTGATCAATAAAACCGGTGATCCGACAGATGGATTGGCTGATTTGAGCAAAGCCGGTCAGAAAAGTAATGTAGCGACCGTAGAAGATTTGCACAATTTGGGCTTTGTTATCAAGGGCAAAGCCGATAATGACAGCGATGTCACCGGACAGGTAAAACATGCCAATACGGTAGAATTTGCCGGAGAAGATTTGGCTAAAGTTATTACTGAATCTAAAGACGGCAAGCACAAAGTGACTGTTAAGGTAGATAAAGATGATGTTGCACAGGCCGTGAATGCCGCCAATGCACAAAAAGGAACCGCTCCGACAACGTATGTAGATAAAGACGGTAATCCGCTTGTAAAAGGTGATGACGGTAATTATCACAAAGTAAAAGATGACGGCACACTCGATAACGACACGACCGATCCGGCAGGTGTACGTTTGGGTGAAAAAGATAAACCGATACAGCTCACGAATGTAAAACCGGGAACGAATGAAATCACGGCAGAAGGCCCGACCAAAGGACTTGCAGATTTGGCGAAAGCCGTACCCGGAACGGTAGCTACAGTTGATGATTTGAAAAAAATGGGATTTGTCGTAGCTGACGGAGCTAATTATCATGCCACCGTGGCAAATGCACAAACCGTGAAATTTGTCGGTGACGGTTTGGCAACGGTTACCGGTGAAACAAAGGGTGATGTCCGCACATTTACGGTGAAAGTTGATAAAGACGAAGTGGCAAAAGCCATTAATGCGGACGGTGCCAAGAAGGGAACCGCTCCGACAACGTATGTAGATAAAGATGGCAATCCGCTTGTAAAAGATGGCGATAAGTACTACAAACCGAATCCGGACGGAACTCCGAATACAACAGCGGGACCGGTCGATCCGGCAGGCGTACGTTTGGGCGAAAAAGATAAGCCTATGCAGCTCACGAATGTAGCACCGGCAACGGAAACTATTAATAAAGCAAATGACCCGACTAACGGCTTGGCAGATTTGGCGAAGGCGAAAGACGGCACCGTAGCGACCGTGGCAGATTTGAAGAACTTAGGATTTGTCATTAAAGGTAAAGCGGCAGATGGTACTACAGATGTAACTGGTCAAGTGAAACATGCCAATACGGTAGAATTTGCCGGGGAAGATTTGGCCAAAGTTATTACTGAATCTGCAAACGGTGTAAGTAAAGTAACTGTGAAGGTAAATAAAGAAGATATTGCCAAAGCGGTCAACGCAGAAAATGCGAAGAAGGGATCCGCGCCGACAACGTATGTAGATAAAGACGGCAATCCGCTTGTCAAAGATGGCGATAAGTACTACAAGGCAAAAGCTGACGGCACACCGGATAAAGACGCTGGAGAACAGACACCGGCAGGTATTCAGGTCGGTGAAAAAGGTAAAACGACACAGCTCACCAATGTAGCACCGGCAACAAAAGCCATTGATAAAGAAAATGACCCGACCAACGGCTTGGCAGATTTGGCAAATGCGAAATCTGGTACCGTAGCAACCGTAGATGATTTGAAACGGGTAGGCTTTGTGGTAGCTGACGGCGGTAATTATCATGCCACCGTGACTAATGCACAAACCGTGAAATTTGTCGGCGAAGGCTTGGCAGAAGTAAGCGGTGAAACGAAAGATAATGTGCGTACATTTACGGTGAAAGTCGATGACAAGAAAGTGGCTGATGCCGTAAAGAAAATTAATGATAAAGCCGGAAACGCGCCGATACAGTATGTGGATGATAAGGGTAATCCACTTGTCAAAGTAGGAGATAAATATTATCCGAAAGACAAGGTAGGCAATGACGGACAGCCTACACAGGGCGCACAGGCAGTTGATCCGGCAGGTATTCAGGTCGGTGAAAAAGGGAAACCGACACAGCTTATGAATGTTAAACCGGGAACAAATGACATCACGGCAGAAGGTCCGACAAAAGGATTGGCAGATTTAGCCAATGCGAAAGACGGTACCGTAGCGACCGTGGCAGATTTGAAGAACTTAGGATTTGTCATTAAAGGTAAAGCGGCAGATGGTACTACAGATGTAACTGGTCAAGTGAAACATGCCAATACGGTAGAATTTGCCGGGGAAGATTTGGCCAAAGTTATTACTGAATCTGCAAACGGTGCAAGCAAAGTAACGGTCAAGGTAAATAAAGAAGATATTGTCAAAGTAGTAAATGACGCAAATGACAAGAAGGGATCTGCACCGACACAGTATGTCGATAAAGATGGAAATCCGCTTGTAAAAGATGGCGATAAGTACTACAAGGCAAAAGATGACGGCACACCGGATAAAGACGCTGGAGAAAAGACACCGGCAGGTATTCAGGTCGGCGAAAAAGGTAAAACGACACAGCTCACCAATGTAGCACCGGCAACCAAAGCCATTGATAAAGAAAATGATCCGACCAACGGCTTGGCAGATTTGGCAAATGCGAAATCTGGTACCGTAGCAACCGTAGATGATTTGAAACGGGTAGGCTTTGTAGTAGCTGACGGAGCAAATTATCATGCCACCGTGACCAATGCACAAACCGTTAAATTTGTCGGCGAAGGTTTGGCAGAAGTAAGCGGTAAGACGGAAGATAATGTACGTACATTTACGGTGAAAGTCGATGATAAGAAAGTGGCAGATGCCGTAAAGAGCATTAACGATAAAGCCGGAAACGCTCCGACACAGTATGTCGATAAAGACGGTAATCCGCTTGTCAAAGTAGGGGATAAATATTATCCGAAAGACAAGGTAGGCGATGATGGGCAACTTAAACCGGGTGCACAGGCAGTGGAACCGGCAGGTATTCAGGTCGGTGAAAAAGATAAACCGACACAGCTCACCAATGTAGCACCGGCAACGGAAGCTATTAATAAACTAAATGACCCGACTAACGGCTTGGCAGATTTGGCGAATGCGAAAGACGGTACCGTAGCGACCGTGGCAGATTTGAAGAAGTTGGGATTTGTCATTAAAGGTAAAGCGGAAGATGGAACAACCGATGTTGTTGCACAGGTAAAACATGCCGATACGGTAGAATTTGCCGGTGAAGATTTGGCCAAAGTCATTACGGAATCTGCAAATGGTGTAAGTAAAGTAACCGTCAAGGTAAATAAAGAAGAGATTGCCAAAGCGGTCAATGCAGAAAATGCGAAGAAGGGCTCTGAACCGACAACGTATGTAGATGAGAACGGCGATCCGCTTGTAAAAGGTGATGATGGTAAGTATTACAAACCGAAAGCAGACGGTACACCGGATACAGACGCAGGAGAAAAGACACCGGCAGGTATACGTTTGGGTGAAAAAGACAAACCGATTCAGCTTGATAATGTGGCTCGCGGCACGGAATCAAAACCGGTTAACAAAGAAGATGGACAACCCATGATGGGAACCGATACTAAACCGGTACAGTTGGCAGATTTGAAAGCTGCTAAGGATACTAAAGTAGCTACCGTAGGCGATTTGAAGGATATGGGTTTTGTTCTGGGCGCCAGTGTGAATGCGGACGGCGGTAACAAAGCATATCAGGATGTCGTGAAGAACGGCAATAAAGTGAAATTTGTCGGCCTCGGCGGTGCGTGGATCAGCGGTAAGACGGCAGATGACGGTACACGTATTATTACTATTGATGTAAATGCGGACAATTTGGTAACAGGTACGCAGAATGCCATTCAGTATGTGGACGGTCAAGGAAACCGCATGATACCTATGCTGCAAAAAGGAAAAGAAGTATTGTACTACAATGCCGCAGATAATCCGGTAAAACATAAGACACCGACCGGTGAAGAAGCTGTATATAAAGCCAGCGATATTATTAATGAAGCTGGTACATTAAAACCGGATGCACAGCCGTTGCAAGGGAAGAGAGCCGGAGAAGTAGAGAATTTAGGCGTAGCTCTGGTTCATCCGAACGGCAGTGCGGATACACAGGAAGGAACCGTATTGCGCAATGTAGGCGTAGGCACGGCGACTATTGCTGCACCGACCGATGATAAAGATATCGTCGGGAAAGCTAAGGAAGGACTTGCCGATTTAGCTAATTCCAAAGATACGAATGGCCTCAGCGTAGCGGATGCGAAGAAACTCGGATTTGTTATTAAAGGTAAAGCGGCAGATGGTACTACAGATGTAACTGGTCAAGTGAAACATGCCAACACCGTAGAATTTGCCGGGGAAGATCTGGCGAAAGTTATTACCGAATCTGCAAACGGTGTAAGCAAAGTAACTGTCAAGGTAAATAAAGAAGATATTGTTAAAGTAGTGAATGACGCAAATGAAAAGAAGGGATCCGCTCCGACACAGTATGTGGATAAAGACGGTAATCCGCTTGTCAAAGTAGGAGATAAATACTATCCGAAGGATAAGGTAGGCAATGACGGACAGCCTACACAGGGCGCACAGGCAGTGGAACCGGCAGGTATTCAGGTCGGTGAAAAAGATAAACCTACACAGCTCACGAACGTAGCACCGGCAACGAAAGAAATCACCACAGAAGGACCGACTAAAGGATTGGCAGACTTGGCGAATGCGAAAGACGGTACCGTAGTAACAGTGGCAGATTTGAAGAAGTTGGGATTTGTCATTAAAGGTAAAGCGTTAGATGGAACAACCGATGTTGTTGCACAGGTAAAACATGCCGATACGGTAGAATTTGCCGGTGAAGATTTGGCCAAAGTTATTACCGAATCTAAAGACGGTGTAAGCAAAGTAACCGTCAAGGTAAATAAAGAAGATATTGTTAAAGTAGTGAATGACGCAAATGACAAGAAGGGATCCGCACCGACACAGTATGTAGATAAAGATGGAAATCCGTTGGTTAAAGCCAAAGACGGTAAATATTATCCGAAGGATAAAGTAGGCGTTGACGGAACACCGCAAACCGGTGCACAGGCAGTTGACCCGGTAGGAATTCAGGTCGGCGAAAAAGATAAACCGACACAACTTATGAATATAGCACCGGGAACCACTTCCATTGCAACGCCGACCGATCCGAATGCAAGTCAGGCAGATAAAGCAAAAGCCGGACTCGCCGATTTAAGCATACCGACGGATGCAGCGGCGGCTAACGTTAGTAAGCATACAGCTGCAACCGTAGATGACCTTCGCCGTATGGGTTGGATACTCAGCGTGGGAGATACGTATGCCGACAAAGTACAAAATGCACAAGAAGTAAACTTTAAAGGTGCAGGTTTGGCAGAAGTAAGCGGTCAGACGGAAGGTCAAAAGAGAGTTATTACGGTGACCGTCGATGAACAAAAAGTGGCGGCAGCGGTAAAGGCTATTAATGATAAAGCCGGAAACGCACCGATTCACTATGTCGATCAAGAAGGTAATCCGCTTGTTAAAGCAAAGGATAATAAGTATTATCCGACAGATAAAGTGGATAATGAAGGAAATGTTATAGCAGGAGCGAAGGACGCTGTCCCGGTTGTACAAATCGGTGAAAAAGGACATCCTATGCAGCTTACTAATGTAGCGGCGGCAACTAAAGAAATCACCGCAGACGGACCGACAAAAGGTTTAGCAGATTTGGCGAATGCGAAAGACGGTACCGTAGCAACCGTAGATGATTTGAAGAAATTAGGCTTTGTTATTAAAGGAACGGATGAAAACGGTAAGGCTGTTAGCGGACAGGTAAGACATGCGAACACCGTAGAATTTGCCGGTGACGGGTTGGCAAAAGTCATTACCGAATCTAAAGACGGTGTTAGCAAAGTAACCGTTAAGGTAAATAAAGAAGAGATTGCCAAAGCGGTTAATGCGGAAAATGCGAAGAACGGCTCCACGCCTACTAAATATGTAGATAAAGACGGCAATTCGCTCGTAAAAGGTGAAAACGGTAAGTATTACAAGGCTAAGGATGACGGCACGCCGGATACAGCGGCCGGAGAAAAGATGCCGGCAGGTATTCAGGTCGGTGAAAAAGATAAACCGATTACTGTGACTAATGTAAAAAGTAATTTTGATGCAGTAGCACCGGATGCGAAAGAAGCAAAAGCACCGGAGAGCAAGAAGAACCCGGACGGCTCCGTAGATCCTACTGCTGCAAATCCGTTGGTTGCTATGCAGCATAATGCGGCAACGATTGCCGATATTATGAATAGCCCGTGGAATTTACAGGTTAACGGAAAAGCAGTTAAGGCTGTCAAGGCCTTTGATACGGTAAATATTACAGACGGGACGAATACAAAAGTTGTGGCTACTGAAACCGGCTATAAAGTAAATGTTGTAGGACTTCCTACGGCGTATACAGACAATGCAGGGAATACTATTGCTAAAGGTACAGACGGAAAATGGTTTGTTACCGATAAAGACGGTAATATGACGGCTACTCCTGCCGACTTGGGACAAGACGGTAAGGGAACGCCCTCTGTAAGCTTGGTAAATCCGGCGGCCGAACCGGGAAAAGCGGGAGAACCCGTGGTTATGCACAACGTTGGACAAGGTAATTTGCCGACCGATGCGGTGAATAAAGACCAAATGGATACGGCTATTGCCGGTATGGCCAAGGCAATCGGCAACACTAAGGATGAAGCACATGGAATCGGTGCGGACGCAGCCGCATTGGCAGCGTTGAAACCGTTGCAATATGATCCGGTGGAACCGACTCAGATTATGGCGGGCATAGGAAATTATCAACAAAAAACGGCAGTTGCCTTGGGTGTTGCACATTATACCAATGAAAGCACGATGCTGAATGCGGGTGTATCGTTAGGCACCGGCCATACGATGGTAAATGTAGGCTATACCCGTAAATTCGGACATACAAAGGATGAAAAAGAAATTCCGGATCGGTATAAGGCAGGACCTATCAGTTCTATTTATGTGATGCAAGATGAAGTCAGCGCACTGAAAGCGGAAAATGAACAACAAAAACGTGAAATTCAGGAATTGCGAGAAATGGTGCTGGCTATGGCGGCTAATAAAAAATAGAATAATGTAAAAGCAAGGAAACATAGCGATACGGTTGACGACATTAGTCATGTTGTTAACCGTATCGCTTTTTTTTGTGTGAAATGTGGATATGAGAAATAACGTGTATCGCTGTTAATTTTGAAAGACGATAAAGAAACAATCACCGTATCGATAAATCCATCGATACGGTGATTAAAGAAAGTGTCGGCAAGTTTGGTGGCAAGCAATCAAAGAAAGCCGATATTAAATTATCCTTTTGAGATGGGGATAGGGAGTGCGATGATGAAGCGTATAAAGGATACGGTTTTCTTAACGCTAATTCAACTAAGCCATCATAATTTGTAGGTAAGGCGGTGAACATGTTAGGTAAAGATAAACAAGCAATCATCGCAACACATAACGAAATAGTAAAAACGCCTTTGATACTGCTACATATCATTACTGAATAAGCTAAATGGATATTGCAAATCCCCTACCAATAAAAGTAAATATTTTAAAAAGCATCTCATTTTGTGATAAAAATTGAATATGTAAATTTTAGACGATAGAACGTAATAATTCTGTCGTTTTTTTGTTCAAAGAAAGAAGGGAAGAATGAATTTTGTTTATTTTTTTATTACCTGTATACAGATCTCTGCAAATATCTATATACGCATTTTAACTAATATAAGATAGGGATGTGTAAATAAAAAAATCCTTAATCACGGTAATCACATTTTTAATTGTGATGTTCGCAAGTTACATTACGGATTTCGCTAGGAAGTTTACCTTTGTATCTTTTGTAATAGAGGGAAAATTTGCTATGTGATGAGTAGCCCACAGATTTAGCTATTTCCTTTATAGGCAGTTCGGTGTTTAACAGAAGGGTTTCAGCTACATTCATTCTTTTTCTTTGGGTGTATTCTGTAATGCTTTGACCATATTTTTCTTTGAACAAATTTTTTAATTTTGTCCCACTCATTCTCGATATTTTTTCAAGTGTATCCTGATTTATATTCATAGCGAAATGATCATCTAAAAATCTAGCTACATCATCAAGGGATTTATTATCATCTGATTCGATTTTATGTTTTTTTCTATTTAAGTACGTATCTATTACTATACTTATCCATTCATTAGCTTTAGCTTTAAAGAAAAATTCAGCGGCAGGAGTGCCCATCTTACAATTTAAAATTTCCATTGCCACCTTTTCTAATGCCTTTGTAAGTATTAGTTGATTTGTTTGAAGTAAAGCCCTATAAAATGATTCCGGATCAATATTAATAGATGATAGGTGTTTTTCCAGAAGCGTTCTTTTAAAACCGATAGAAACAGCAAGATAATAACAGTTCTCGTGTAATAAAAATAGAAAGTCATCTTTTATGTTGTCAAAATCAAGCGTACATAATGAGTTTGCAGTAAGCGTTTGATAAGGACTAAATCTTTCACCATTTGCACTGACAATATAGCTGGAATATATTGAAACATAGTCGGCCATACTATAAGTACTACGTTGAATTATTTCTTCGCTGACATAAAAATCATGGATATCAATAATAAATCCATTTCCTTCATAAAACCAATACAAGCCCTCTGCATAAGTGGAGTTATTTTTACTCCAACAAAATGTATGTCCTGCATTTGAATATTTCTGATTACATTTACATTCATTTACGTTCATATATTCTTTTACAAAATCATAATAAGTCATCATAACCATATCCCTTTTAGACAATATTCCGATTAGCTTTATTCATTCTAATCTCTTGTATTAGTAATAATAACCAATATATAATAAAAAAGCAATAATAATTATTATTACTCAAGTAAATTTCAATCTAAAAGGGATATTAAAGAAAGGAGATATCATTATGAAGATTTATAAGAAACTATTTGCTTATGTGGCAGATAAAAAATATCTTGGATATTTGGCTATAGTTTTTTCTGTTATATCTGCTGTTCTTACGGTATATGGATATTATTTAATTTATAAATTTCTAGATAAGTTAATAATTAATTCAGATTTATCTGGGGCAGAGAGCTTAGCATTAAAATCTGTCATCACACTAACAAGTGGAGCAATAGTTTATTTTGTTTCAGGAATATTTTCACACGTTTTGGGTTTTAGGCTTGAAACAAATTTAAGGAAAAGGGGAATTGATGGCTTAGAGAAAGCCAGTTTTAGGTTCTTCGACTTAAATCCATCTGGTCAAATAAGAAAGAGCATAGATGATAATGCCGCACTAACACATCAGGTGGTAGCTCACATGATTCCCGATAGCTCTCAAGCAATAGTTACACCCGTGCTTGTACTTGTACTAGGCTTTATAGTAAGTATAAGGGTTGGGATTACTTTACTTGCTCTAACAATAATAGGAGCCTTAATTTTAGGGGCAATGATGGGTGAGAAAGAATTTATGAAGATATATCAAGAAGCCCTATCTAAACTAAGTGCTGAAACTGTTGAATACGTTAGAGGAATGCAAGTTGTAAAAATATTTAGAGCCAATGTCGAGTCATTTAAAAGCTTTTATAAGGCGATAAAAGATTACTCGAAATATGCTTATGATTATTCACTGTCTTGTAAAAAGCCTTATGTCTGGTATCAGTGGCTTTTTTTTGGACTAATTGCCATCTTGATTATTCCTGTTGTCTATCTTATAGAGAGCTTAGGAAGTGACAAAATGATTTTGCTGGAACTTATAATGATTTTGTTTTTATCAGGGGTCATGTTTGTTTCATTTATGAGAATGATGTGGTATGCCATGTACATTTCTCAAGGCAATTATGCAGTAGATACGTTAGAGGCACTTTACAAGGATATGCAAAAAGACAAATTGGTTCATGGTAATGTCAATAATTTTAAAAATTATAATATAGAGTTTGACAATGTAAGCTTTGCTTATAACGACAAAGCTGTCATTGAAAATGTATCCTTTGAATTAGAAGAAGGAAAGTCCTATGCACTAGTCGGTTCCTCCGGATCAGGCAAATCAACAGTAGCAAAACTTATATCAGGTTTCTACAATGTAAATGAAGGAAGGATAAAGATAGGCGGAGTGCCAATAAGTGAATATTCTGATGAAGCCTTAATAAAAGCCATTTCCTTTGTTTTTCAAGATTCAAAATTATTCAAGAAAAGTATTTATGACAATGTAGCCTTAGCAAATAAAGGTGCGAGCAAAGATGAGGTTATGAAAGCCTTAAAATTAGCAGGATGCGATTTGATATTAGACAAGTTCCCGGAAAGAGAAAATACTATCATAGGCTCAAAAGGCGTTTATTTATCCGGTGGAGAAAAACAAAGAATTGCAATTGCCAGAGCAATTTTAAAGGATTCCAAAATTATTATTATGGATGAGGCATCGGCGTCTATTGACCCGGATAACGAGTTTGAATTGCAAAAAGCTTTCAAAAACCTTATGAAGGATAAAACAGTTATTATGATTGCTCATAGGCTGTCGACAATAAAAGACCTCGATGAAATTATGGTGATGGACAATGGAAAAATTATAGAGAGAGGTTCCGACAAAGAATTAATGTCAAGAGATACAAGATATAAGAGACTGCAAGAGATGTTTAACAGTGCGAATGAATGGAGGGTTTCAAATGAAGGCGTTTTATAAAAAAAGATTTGCTCTTACAGATAACGGAGCGAAAAATTTAACTAAAGCAACCCTATCCTCATTTTTCGTTTATTGTATAAACATGCTTCCGGCGATATTACTAATGATTTTTGCTCAAGAAGTTTTGGAAAATGTTGACAAAAGCAAGGGATTTTATATAGCATTTTCAGTTTTGACTTTGATAGTCATGTATATTTTACTTTCTATCGAATACGATAAATTATACAGCACAACCTATCAAGAAAGTGCGGATTTAAGGGTGAGAACAGCGGAAAATTTATCCCAATTACCGCTTTCATACTTTTCTAAGCATGATATTTCAGATTTAGCACAAACAATCATGGCTGACATTGAAGGTATAGAGCATGCAATGAGCCACGCAATACCAAAGGTGGGCGGCATGGCACTCTTCTTCCCGCTAATATCCATCATGATGCTAGTTGGCAATGTCAAGATGGGTTTAGCTGTAATTATTCCAACAATTTTAAGCTTTATATTTATACCACTATCTAAAAAACATCAGGTTAAGGGAGAGAAGGAATATTATGACGTTTTAAGAGAAAACTCGGAAAGCTTTCAAGAAAACATCGAAATGCAAATGGAGATCAAAGCCTATGGCTTAGCAGAGGAAATGAAAGAAAAGCTATATGAAAAAATGGATAGAAGTGAAAAAGTGCACTTAAAATCAGAAGTAAATACATTTTTAACTATGTCTATATCTTCAATATTTAGCTTTATATCTCTGGCTGTTGTAATATTTGTTGGCGTAAATTTAATTATTAGTAAAGAGATAAGCCCTCTCTACCTTATAGGATATTTACTAGCGGCTATAAAGATAAAAGACGCTTTAGATGCATCTAAAGAGGGCATGATGGAGATATTTTATTTAACGCCAAAGATTGAAAGATTAAAAGAAATTCAAAATCAAAATCTTCAAGAGGGCGATGACTATAATTTGAAAAAATTTGATATTGATCTAAAAGATGTTGAATTTGCCTATAATAAAGACGCAAAAATTTTAAATGGCGTAAGCTTTAAAGCAAAGCAGGGTGAGGTTACGGCATTAGTAGGTGCAAGCGGCTGCGGTAAAACAACTATCTTGAAACTTATATCAAGACTTTATGATTATGACAAGGGACAAATTTTAATTGATGGCAAAGATATAAAAAAAATATCCACAGAATCTCTTTTTGATAAGGTGTCTATAGTTTTCCAAGATGTAGTTCTCTTTAATCAAAGTGTGATGGAAAATATTAGACTTGGTAAGCAAGATGCAAGCGACGCAGAAGTTAAAAGAGCAGCAGAGCTTGCAAACTGCACAGACTTTATAGAAAAAATGGATAAGGGTTTCGATACAGTTGTTGGTGAAAACGGTGCTGAGTTATCAGGAGGAGAAAGACAGCGGTTATCAATAGCTAGGGCCTTCTTAAAAGATGCGCCAATATTGATATTAGACGAGATAGCAGCAAGCCTTGACGTTGACAACGAGAAAAAAATTCAAGAGTCTTTAAACAATTTGATTAAAGATAAGACAGTTGTCATCATTTCACATAGAATGAAATCCATAGAAAATGCGGACAAAATAGTAGTGCTTGAAAACGGAAGAGTGGAAAGTGAAGGTAAGCATGAAGCACTTTTACAAAAATCAAAAGTTTACAAGAATTTAATTGAAAAGACAAAAATGGCTGAAGCATTTATTTATTAGTAGATAAAAATGAAAAATTAAAGAGAAAATAGTTTATTATACTAGGTTTAAAAAGTTAAAAAACTAGAATTATTATATTGGTAGAGGGGATAATGATTTGGTAAATAGTGTCGGGAATATCATTGGCTAAATTGAAACGCTCGAAAGGGAAAATAAGAAGGGGATTTTACCATAGTGGCTATGGGAAAAAGAGAATTGATGAGGGGTATAAGCTTTACACTAATTCTCTCATCATATGACTCATAGTTCTTCTACATTTTATACAGTCCAGGTAGTTTAGATTTCGATGAAGAATACTCTTGCATAAGGGTATTCTTTTTTTAGTTCCTTGATCTGTGGATAAAACGAGGGTAAATTTGTGGATAACAAGTGGATAAGTATATTTAGTTGAATTTATAATGTGCAGTTGTCGTGTAGTTATCGTGTGGTTATCGTGTAGTTATCGTGTCAGCGTCCCACAGTATTGCATTTTGCAATCTTAAAAACGGCATGGTTAAGGGATTTTTTTTTTGCATCTCTTATATAAGAGAAGAATAAGAATAAGATAAGAAGAGAAATAGAAAAATAAAATAAAATAAAATAAAATAAAATAGTAATTAATATTGTTAGCATAAAACAACATAGGAATTGCACATAAAAAAAGGGATGTTCTAAAAGAAACATCCCTTTTTTGTGGTGGAGATGAGGAGAGTCGAACTCCTGTCCGTAAATGCTGCCCCATAAATCTCTCCGAGCGCAGTCTTTGTTTGAGTTCTTAAGTAACGGTCGTACAAAGACAAACTAGATTACTCCAGCCTATCTTATTCCCTATCTATTGTTAGGCAACAGATAGATAAGTATCCTGCTGAGTGACGCCTTTAGATATCACGCAGGAATAGATATCCAAGACGTTAGCTACGTTTAGGCAGCTAAAGCAAAATTTTGTTCTTTTGCGTTTACTTTAAAGGTTCACCGTTTTACGGGTAGATGAAATCCCGGCTCGCTACTTATGATACAACCATCCACGTCGAAACCTTTACATCCCCATGTATGGTACGCTTAGTATAGCATATATGAGGATATTTGCAAAGACGAGGACATATTTTCTTTGGCAGATGGAGAAGTATATATATAAATGGGACTGGAAATGTCCATGCGGTTGTAATATCGTACCGCTGATGTCATAATAAAAGCATAAAGAATATAGGAAAAAAGGAGTGGACGCGATGATAAAAATAGGTATTAACGGATTTGGACGGATTGGGCGTTTTGTTTTTCGGTTAGCACAAGCTCGTCCTGATATAGAAGTTGTGGGTATTAATGATTTGTTACCTGTAGATTATATGGCTTATATGCTCAAATATGATACTGTACATGGACCGTTTCAGGGAAACGTTGAAGCAGATGTCGATCATAATCAATTGATCGTTAATGGCAAGGAGATTCGCGTGACCGCAGAAAAAGATCCGGCTCAGTTGCGGTGGCATGAAGTGGGTGCCGATTATATCGTAGAGGCGACAGGTCGTTTTTTAACCTTGCCTTTAGCAGAACGACACTTTCAGGCTGGGGCAGGTCATGTCGTTTTGACAGCACCATCGAAAGCTGATGAAACGGGGAAGCAGGCGGATATGTTTGTGGTTGGCGTGAATACGGATCAATATAGGGGTCAACGCATTGTATCTAATGCTTCGTGTACGACAAACTGTTTAGCACCGCTAGCAAAGGTATTACACGATAATTTTGGCATCAAAGATGGGTTAATGACGACGGTTCATGCGATGACAGCTACGCAAAATACGGTTGATGCTGTATCCGTTAAAGACTGGCGGGGTGGTAGAGCGGCGAGTGGTAATATCATTCCTTCTACGACAGGGGCTGCCAAAGCAGTGGGTAAAATTATCCCGTCTTTAGCGGGTAAGTTGACAGGTATGGCGATGCGTGTTCCTACGTTAGACGTATCTGTCGTTGATTTGACCGTAAACCTCCAAAAACCCACATCGTATACTTCCATATGCCAAGCGATGAAAAAAGCCGCTGAGGGGCCTTTAAAGGGAATTTTAGGCTATACTGATGAGGATGTTGTATCCTCTGACTTTTTAGGTTGTACTACGCCATCTGTTTTTGATGCCAAAGCAGGTATTGCACTGACCGATACATTTGTTAAAGTTGTCGCCTGGTATGATAATGAAATTGGCTATTCAGCGAAGGTTCTGGATCTAATTACCCTTATGGATAGCTATCAGCGACATTGATACTTGACGGACGAGAAACACATCAGTACAATAAATAATATAAGTATTTAAAAGCAGGGAATAATCCCTGCTTTTTTGTCCACGGAATAAAGGAGTATAACAATGATGAATAAAAAGCCGGTTATGTTGGTTATTATGGATGGTTTTGGATGTAGTGAGGAAGTCGAAAACAATGCGGTCGCTCAGGGCCAATTACATGCGTTGCGTGGTTTATGGCGTGCATATCCTCATACGCATTTAGGTGCTTCAGGTGAATCTGTAGGCTTACCGGCTGGACAAATTGGCAATTCTGAAGTGGGCCATTTAAATATAGGTGCTGGTCGGATTGTGTATCAAGCATTAACCAAGATTACGCACGATATTGAAGACGAGACATTTTTTTCACGTCCCGTATTAGTGCAGGCGATGGAACAGGTACAACGCAAGGGAACGGCATTGCATATTATGGGGTTGGTTTCTCCTGGCGGTGTGCATAGTAGTGAAAAACATTTGTATGGATTGCTAGAGATGGCCCGGCGGTATCAGCTTTCACGTGTATATATTCATGCCTTTTTGGACGGGCGTGATGTATTACCTCGCAGTGCGGGTCCTTATTTAGCTGAATTAGAGGCCACATGTGCCCGGTTGGGCGTAGGCGTGCTGAGCACGATTAGTGGGCGTTATTATGCGATGGATCGAGATTCTCGGTGGGAACGCGTGGAAAAGGCTTATCGAGCTATTGCTGACGGTAAAGGTGAAGTGGCACGAGACTATAACGCTTGTTTGCAACAGTCTTATCAAGCGGATATAGCTGATGAATTTGTTGTACCGACGGTCATTAAAGCACATCCAGTGCAAGATGGTGATAGCGTAATCTTTTTTAATTTTCGCCCCGATAGAGCACGGCAATTGACAGCAGCGTTTGTTGATCCTGATTTTTCAGCTTTTTCTCGGAAGCGGTATAACGATTTGTATTTTGCTACGATGACTCGTTATGAAGACACGTTGCCCGTGCATGTCGTATATGACAAGGAAACCATTCCCCATACGTTAGGTGAAGTGGTTGCACAAGCCGGTAAAAAGCAATTACGGATTGCTGAAACGGAAAAATATGCCCATGTTACGTATTTCTTTAATGGTGGTGAGGAAACGCCGAATGAGGGAGAAGATCGGGTGTTGATTCCATCTCCCAAGGTGGCTACGTATGACTTACAACCACGCATGAGTGCAATAGAAGTAACAGAGCAAGTTGTACAGGCCATTGCACAAGATACATATGATTTGATTGTGCTTAATTTTGCTAATCCGGATATGGTAGGGCATACGGGTGATTTAGCGGCAACGATAGAAGCGGTGGAAGTTGTTGATCAATGTATTGGGAAAATTCGTGATGCCTTACTGAAAGTTGAGGGGGAATTGGTTATTATTGCTGACCATGGCAATGCCGAAAAAATGCGTGATCCTAAGACGGGTAGTCCCTACACCGCTCATACGACAAACGATGTGCCGTGTATCATCATGAGCAAGCGTTATCAAAAGGCAAGGTTGCGTGAGGGGATTTTAGCGGATGTAGCACCTACGATATTGACGTTAATGGGAATTGCTATTCCCGTGGAGATGACGGGAAAATCACTTTTCGTAGATACGCGTGTAGAAAAATAGGATAACCGTTTATTAAGATAAATGAAAATATCTTGTCCTATCCTTTACAATTGCATAGCTCCATGATATTATTCAATATATGGTTTATAATAGGTTACCATAGGCTAGACTTTAAAGATAAAGAGAGGGAATTGCGTTGGCTTTAATTGTTAAAAAATTTGGTGGTAGTTCCGTTGCTACGCCCGATAAGATTAGTTCCATTGTACAGCGAGTGATACGAGAAAAAAAGGAAGGCGATCAGATCGTGATCGTTGTTTCTGCGATGGGCGATACAACGGATGAGTTAGTAACGTTAGCAAATAAAATTACGTCTAAACCCTATGGTCGTGAAATGGATATGTTGTTGGCGACAGGTGAACAGATATCTATTGCCCTCATGGCGATGGCGTTTGAAGAAGCCGGGGAAAAGGCGATATCTTTTACAGGTGGACAGGCTGGTATTATGACGAGTGCCGCCTTCAATAAGGGGCGTATTTTAGATTTACAACCAGCACGTATTTTCAAGGCGTTACAGGAAGGTAATATCGTGATTGTTGCAGGGTTCCAAGGGCAAACTTCACGAGGGGATATTACGACGTTAGGACGGGGCGGTTCGGATACGACAGCGGTAGCTATTGCTGGGGCTATTCATGCAGATGTTTGTGAAATTTTTACAGACGTTGATGGCATTTATACATCCGATCCTCGAGTAGTACCGGCGGCGCAGAAAATGGAGTCTATTACTTATGGTGAAATGTTGGAAATGGCCAAATTAGGAGCTGGCGTGATGCAACCACGGGCAGTTGAAATGGGAAGCCGTTTTAATGTACCCATTCACGTTCGTTCTACTTTTTCAGAAGAACCAGGGACGATGATACAGGAGGATTATGCAATGAAGGTAAAGCAATATTTAATTCGGGGAGTTGCACAAGATAAAAATGTGGCAAAAATTACAGTATTAGGAATTCCTAATCGTCCAGGGTTTGCATATCAAGTATTTGCGGAATTAGCAGAAAAAAATGTCGATGTAGATATGATTGTGCAAAGTGTGCGTATCGCTAAAGAAGGGGTTACAGACATTACGTTTACGATTGCTCGAACGGAATTACCGGCGGCACGGGAAGTGTTGGCACATATACAAAAAGAGTTGTCCGTGGAAGATATTCTTGTCGATGAAAGTATGGCAAAAGTATCCTTAGTGGGAGCAGGAATGGCAGGACATCCAGGTATTGCAGCCGGTATGTTTGGTATTTTTAGCGATCATCATATCAATATTGAAATCATTTCTACTTCAGAGATTAGTATTTCTTGTTTAATTGCTGAAGAATCGATGGAAAAAGCTGTACAGGCTATTCATGCTCATTTTTTTAAAGAAAATTGAGGTGTCTTATGACCGTATTAGATAGTTTTATTGATGAAATGTTACAGACGGAAGTGCCAAAAACGGTATTTATTAATACATTACTTCGTGCGTTAGAGGTACCTAAAAAACCGAAGTTTACCGTACCTGCTTCGCCTTATACATTTGAATCGAATATACATGGATTACGGTATGACTATCAGGCGAATGAAGTGTGTTTGTGTTATAAAGTAGTGCCGTCTATTTATGCGGATATGGTCATTTCATTTCGTTCTTTTAAAGTGATTTTAGAAGGTCTGGGAATATGTATTCGCATGCAAAAATGGTAAAGGATTAAGCCGTAATTTCAAGTGAAATTACGGCTTTTTTGGAGGCGTTATGGTTGGAATTGATATCGTAGAAATAACACGCATAGAAAGGCTGTGTCAGCATCACGAAAAACGCTTAGGTAAATTTTTCACGGCCTATGAATTAGCATATAGTGCGGCGAGAAAACAAACACGGGCAGCGACTTTAGCTGGTATATATGCAGCGAAAGAAGCTTTTTATAAGGCCTTAGGAACGGGCTTTAGAGAAGGACAGTGGACGGATGTAGAAGTAAAACATAGTGACTTGGGTGCACCGTATTTTGTGTTTTATGGCGTGTATGCACAACGAGTAAAATTATACGGCGGTACGCCGTATGTATCCATCAGTCATGATGGGGCGTATGCGATTGCACAAGTTGTATGGTGGAGAAACGAAAGAGGAGTAAGCGATGAAAAAGCTTAATACAGCGGCACAAATGAAAGCGATAGATCGGGAAGCGATGCAAGGAAGATATCAGATACCGCCAACTGTTTTAATGGAAAATGCGGGACATGCGGTGGTTACTCACGGTATGCAGGTATGGGGCCCGTGGCAGGGGAAACGGGTCAGCATCTTTTGCGGTGCAGGGAATAATGGTGGCGATGGGTTTGTGATTGCTCGTCATTTGATGGCACAAGGGGCTAAGGTGTACGTGTATATTGGGGGGGAGGAGTCAGCGTATAGTGAAGAAAGTCGCATTCATTTACGGACGTTACAGGTGATGCAAGATGAGCCGCTTTGCCATTTACAGTATCTGTCTTCCTTGGCGGAACCGGTTGTGCGTAGACGTATAGCACATAGTCATATGATTATTGACGCACTTATCGGTACGGGTTTTCATGGCATGTTGCGACCTAAGATGCGTGCACTTGCACAGATTATCAATGCGGTAGCACATGAGGCAAAGATTCCTGTTATTGCCGTTGATATGCCAACGGGAGTAGATGCTGATACGGGAGCAAGTGATAAAGATGCCATTCATGCAATGATGACGGTTACATTTGGGGTACATAAGCGGGGACAATTTATATATCCAGGCAAGGAACTTGTCGGTAAAGTGGTCTTAGATACGATCGGTATGCCCATGCCGTTACTTAGAAAAGAGGAAAATGATTGTATGTATGCCCTTGAATTAGCTGATATAGCTGAGATTATGACGAAACGTTCGCCTACTAGCCATAAAGGTACTCATGGAACTGTCGGTATTATTGCGGGTAGTGCAACGATGCTTGGGGCTGCGTTAATGGCGGCACAAGGGGCTGTGCGAGCTGGTGCAGGGAAGGTACGGGCGATGATTCCGTCTGTTGTGGCTACGCAAGCCATGGGCTTGTATCCGGAAATAATGGTGGCAGCCATAGGTACAACGCCTTATTTTACCGGTGCCGATAGCAAGGCGGTTATGGAACAAATAAGGGATTGCTCTAGTATAGCACTAGGACCGGGTTTGGGTAGGTCGAAAGAAACGCAAGACTTTGTACTTCAAATTTTAGAAAAGGCAAGTTGCCCTTTGGTGATCGATGCAGATGGGTTATATCATTTACAAGGAATGAAAGATAGGGTACGTAGGTGCTTGCAACCACTTATTTTTACCCCGCATATAGCAGAATTTAGTCGTCTTTCGGGGTATGCAATAGATGCAATTAAGACTAATCCGGTACCCTTGTTGCGTGTTTTTGCTCAAGAATGGCAGGTGTGTATCGTCTTAAAAGGGGCACCTACATATATTGTTTCGTCAGAAGGTAAGGCAGTGTATATCAATACAACGGGAAATGCCGGTATGGCTTGTGGCGGTATGGGTGATGTTTTAACAGGTATGGTTGCTGCTATTTGGGGGCGTGAAAATAACCCAATGGCCACGCAAGCGGCGTGTGCAGCTGTTTATTTACATGGAGCTAGTGGTGATGCTTGTGCAAAAGACTATGGGCCTTATGGATATACGCCATTGGAGTTAGCACGGCAGGTGCCATGTATCTTACAACAGGGGCAGGTCGTAACGAAAATAGATGATGGAGAGATAGGATGAAAAAAATACTGGTATGTTTAGTTGGTTTACTTGTATTCGCTTGTTCGTTGACGATACAGGCACAAACGATTACAACTATTAACGGTTTGCGGGCGGTGTGGCGAACAGATGAAACTATTCCGTTTTTGCGTATCGTTGTAGAAACGGATCATCCCGTTACACCGAAACTTGTCATTCGGAATAAAGACAAGGTGCTATTGTTGACTTTGTCTAATACGAAGATTGGCAAGTTAGAACGAGCTTTGGTAGACGATAATCCAACGGTCCGTCAAGTTACGGTTACACAAAAAGCAGCAACAACAATGATAGCATTTCAATTACAACGAAATGTAGCCAAAGAAGAGGTGCAGTTTTTCTCTTTACCCGCTGGGAAAGGGTCTGCTTCGAAAGTACGGCTGGTTTTGGATATAAAAAATCCGGTGGCACCTATTTCACCGTCAACAAAAAGCACTATATGGAGTAAAACGGAAAACATAGGACCAGCACCAGAAACAGTTCGACCTTATCATGCTGCGATTGATACGAAAGTGCTACGGGGCAAAATTATTTGTATTGATCCGGGGCATGGTGGTAGCGATGGTGGAGCAATAGGGAGAAAGGTAAAAGAAAAAGATCTTACCTTACAGATTGCTAAGCGGTTGGCGGCTCAATTGACTCAGGCCGGGGCACGTGTTGTATTAACTCGCGATAGAGATACGGATGTATTTTCGGCATATGCTGGTGCCGTGGAAGAATTGCAAGCACGGTGTAATATTGCTAATACCGCCAAGGCAGATGTGTTCGTAAGCATTCACCTTAATTCGTCTATTAAGCAAGCGGTTGGAGGAATTGAAACCTTTTATAACAGCAAAACTCCATATGATTATAGTTTGGCAAATTATATTCATCAAGAAAATGTAAAGGCTACTACTTTTGTTAATCGGGGACTGCATGGAGCTAATTTTTATTTATTATTGCATAGTAATATGCCTGCTGTGTTAGTGGAATTAGGGTTTATTTCTAATCCACGGGAAGAAGCAACATTGCTGCAAGAGGAGCAACAAGAGCAATTTGCCAAAAGTATGATGACGGGATTGAGTAAATATTTTGCTCATAAGGGTAGGTAAGATATACGTATCAAGAAGGATTGTATACGCTATAAGCTAAGTTGCTTATAGCGTATTTTTTATATATTATTAGTGAAATAAATAACAAATAAAATAAAAAGTATATATATAATATATTTTTTGACAATATAATCGTATATTAATGAGAGTATAAAATATGATAGTAAACGGAAGATGAACGAAAAAATGGTTGATTTTATAAAATGAGCAGGTAAAGGAATATAAAAATATGTATGACAAATAGTAATTATCAATTTGAATGTTTATAGCATACACTTATTTGGGGTAAAAAAATAAGCACATACTATAATAATGATAATAAAATGATATATAATGATAATAAAGAATAAAAATGATAAAAGTAATATAAAAAGACTGCATTTATCATTAGAAAAAATGATGACAAGTAGCTTTAACTGTAGAAAAATTATTAAATACATGAAAATTAAAAGAAAAAAAGATGTATATATATACACACCAATTTATATTAAGGCATAAATCAGATGATTTTATGGATAAAAATTTTATATATATTTACCTGTATATGACTAAAACGCATTAAAAGCATAATAAATTGATAATTGTTTTTAAAAAAAAGTACACAAAAATAGTTGCTTTTAAAATAAAAGATGTATACAATGAAAGTGAAAAAAGAAGACTTAGTAGATGAAAAACAAATTGTTCTTTTTGTAACTAATTGTATGGATTTATGAAATATAAAGAAAATTGCGTTTTAAATTTTAATATTATCAAATATGAAATAAAACGGAAAATTCTTAAAATATTTCGAATACAATATAAAAAAGAAAAAAGTACATCTACGGTTATGGTCATTCTTTTTGGAACAATTATTATACATTTACTGCTAAAGGACGGTGTATGCACATGTTAGAAAATAAGGCATGGGAAGGCTTTGACGGACGGTTGTGGAAAGAAGAATGCAACGTTCGTGATTTCATTCAGAAAAACTATCATCCTTATGATGGGGACGAATCCTTTTTGACAGGACCGACTGCCGCTACGAACAAGCTTTGGGGAAAAGTACAAGAATATCAAAAGCAAGAACGTGATAACGGTGGCGTATTGAAAGAAGAAACAGAAGTGGTTTCTTCCATTACTGCATACGGACCAGGATATATTGATCCGTCTATGAAAGATTTGGAAAAAGTCGTTGGGTTGCAAACCGATGAACCGTTAAAACGTGCATTTATGCCATATGGTGGTATTAAAATGGCAGAAGAAGCACTGGAAATGTACAATTACAAATTAAATCCAGAATTGCATAAGATTTTTACGGAATATCATAAAACGCATAATGAAGCTGTATTTGATGCGTATACAGATGAAATGATTCGTGCTCGTCATACTCATGTTGTAACGGGTTTGCCTGATGCGTATGGTCGTGGACGTATTGTTGGCGATTATCGTCGTGTTGCTTTATATGGTATCGATCAATTGATTGCGTGGAAAGAATACGATAAACAATACAATGACGATGGCGTTATGACAGAAGAAGTTATTCGCTTACGGGAAGAAATTTCTGAACAAATCAAAGCGTTAAAACAAATGAAAGAATTAGCTAACATTTATGGCTATGATATTTCTAAACCGGCTACGAATGCTAGAGAAGCTGTACAATGGTTATATTTTGGTTATTTAGCCGCTATTAAAACACAAAATGGTGCAGCTATGTCCGTTGGTCGTATTTCTACGTTCCTCGATATTTATATCGACCGGGATTTAAAAGCAGGAAAACTTACAGAAGAAGAAGCACAAGAATTAATTGACCACTTGACATTGAAATTCCGTATGGTTAAATTTGCTCGTATCCGTTCGTACAATGAATTGTTCTCGGGCGACCCGGTTTGGGCAACATTGGAAATGGCCGGTATTGGCATGGATGGACGTTCTATGGTAACGAAGACGGATTATCGTTTCTTACATACGTTGGAAAACATGGGACCTGCACCAGAACCGAATTTGACAGTTCTTTATTCTTCCCAGTTACCGATGCCGTTTAAAAAGTATGCGGCACATATTTCGGATATGACGAGTTCTATTCAATATGAAAATGATGATGTCATGAAACCTGTATGGGGCGATGATTATTCCATTTGCTGCTGCGTATCGGCTACACAGACAGGTAAAGAAATGCAGTTCTTTGGTGCACGTGCAAACTTAGCAAAGGCTTTGTTATATGCTATTAATGGTGGTGTGGATGAAAAATTTGGTATTCAGACAGGTCCAGAATTGGCTCCTATTACGTCCGAATATCTTGATTATGATGAAGTAGTTCATAAATATAAATTGATGCTGGATTGGTTAGCTGGTTTGTATGTCAATGTATTAAATACGATTCATTATATGCATGATAAATATTATTATGAAGCTGCAGAAATGGCCTTGTTGGATACGAAACTTCGTCGTACCTTTGCAACTGGTATCGCCGGTTTCTCTCATGTAATCGACTCCTTATCAGCTATTAAATATGCAAAAGTAAAAGTTATTCGTAATGAAAAAGGCTTAGCTGAAGATTTCCAAATTGAAGGAGATTTCCCGAAATATGGTAATGATGATGATCGGGCTGATGATATTGGTGTATGGGTATTGCGTGAATTTATGTCGGATATCGAAAAACGTCATACTTATCGTGACTCTGAACCGACTACATCTATCTTGACGATTACCTCGAATGTCGTATATGGTAAATTCACAGGTAACCTACCAGATGGACGTCGTGCATGGACTCCGTTTGCACCGGGTGCTAACCCAAGCTATGGAGCAGAACAAAATGGCTTGCTCGCATCTTTGAATTCTGTTGCGAAGATGCCGTATGAATGGTCCTTAGATGGTATTTCTAATACGCAATCTATTACGCCGGAAGCATTAGGACATAGTGATGGTGAACGGGCTGAAAACTTAGTTCGCATCATGGATGGCTACTTCGATCAAGGTGCACATCATTTGAATGTAAACGTGTTTGGTAAGGAAAAATTGATAGATGCTATGGAACATCCAGAAAAACCGGAATATGCTAACTTCACGATTCGTGTATCTGGTTATGCTGTTAAGTTTATTTCCTTAACGAAAGAACAACAATTGGATGTTATTAATCGTACCTTCCATAAAAATATGTAAGCAGGGAGAAAAAAACAGCTCTGGCAAAAGCTGGAGCTGTTTTTTACTACTTTTTTAAAAACCATATCGTAAGAAGGCCAAAGGAGTGGAATCATGATGACGGAATCCGTATTAGGTAAAGTCCATTCAATTGAAACTTTCGGTGCTGTTGATGGACCAGGAGTTCGTTTTATTATCTTTTTACAAGGTTGTCGGATGAGATGTCGGTATTGTCATAATCCTGAAACATGGCAGGGAAATCAGAAGGAGCAATACACGTTGCGAAGTGCCGAAGATGTCTTTAAGGAAGCCTTGCGATATCGCACGTATTGGAAAAATGGCGGCGGTATTACCATTAGTGGTGGTGAAGCTCTATTACAACTCGATTTTGTGTTAGCTGTATTTTCTTTAGCGAAGAAAAAAGGGGTACATACGACGCTAGACACGGCAGGGAATCCTTTTACACGGGAAGAACCATTTTTTTCTAAGTTTAAGCAGTTGTGTGATGTGACTGATTTATTTATTTTAGATTTAAAAGAAATGGATGACGAAAAACACAAAAAATTGACTGGTTATAGTAATAAAAATATTTTAGATATGGCAACGTATTTATCAGATCAAGGAAAACATATGTGGATCCGCCATGTATTGGTTCCGGGACTTACGGATGAAGAAAGTGGGTTAATTGCACTGCGAGAATTTATTCAAACGTTGCAAAACGTCGATCGGGTAGAAGTGTTGCCCTATCATGTATTAGGCGTACCTGAATGGGAACGTCTACATATTCCGTATACCTTAAGGAATGTCAATCCACCTACAGCAGAAGAGGTAAAACGAGCGGAAAAGTTGATGGGCGCTTTTGTGCGGGCATAAGTAAAGAAACATTAATATGCGATAAAAGCATATTAGTGTTTCTTTTTTTTGTATAAATATAGCAGGAAATAATATTTATTAAACATTGTTTATATATATAGCGTTTTAATAATTGTTATAAAAATGTTAAAATTGAGATAGAATGGATAAAGAATATTTGTTATTAGTCTTATTGGGCTATTATTGGTCTAAATGGAGTGGAAAATAAAAATGCCTTTTGTTATTCTATGAATAGTGATAATTATTTTCATATACTTAGGAGGGGAACTTATGAAAAAGACGAATAAGACGGCAACACGCTGTTTTGTTTTAGGGGCAGTGTTAGCATTGACAGCAGGTTTTTCAACTACTAGTATGGCTGCAAACATGCATTCTAAGACGGATGAAGTACTAACTAAGGATGTTGTCGTAACAGCGACAAAAACGAAGGCGAAAGTACGACTCGTACCACAGGCAGTACAGATTATTACGGCAAAGGATATTGAAGCGATAGGGGCAACCAATGTAGACGATGTGATGCAATATGCTTTGAGTTTAAATATAATTCATGCTGTTCACGGGGATGCTTTAGCCATACGGGGAATGGCTAGTAATCAGACATTATTTCTTATTGATGGCCAGCGGATTGCCCAAGAAGATACGGGTGATACGATGAATGGGGAAGCGTTAAAAAGACTGAATGTTAGTGAAATTGAGCGTATTGAAATTGTCCGTGGCCCAGGTAGTTCCTTGTATGGTTCGGAAGCGATGGGCGGCGTTATCAATATTATCACAAAAAAATCGCATAAGGCGGGGGTTCAATTCGGTCTTGGTTATGGGACAAAACGGAATGCGGGTTTTATTCGAGTTGATTTTGGTAAGCATGATCATTTTTCAGGTTCTCTTGATGCCCATTTTGAAAAGGTATTACGGGAAGTTGAATTTAAAGATCGTGGTGGCACACGGCATAATTATCGGTTTAAAGGAAATTATGATTTTGACAATGCCGCAAAGCAACAATTGCAGATAGAACTTCATCGTATGGACAGTAATTTAGTGGAAGAAACGGATCTATTTAGGAAACCTAATTCTAGAAAAAGTGAGCATACGGGCAAAGTAACGTCGGATAATCGTTTTACGAATAAGGAACAAGGCGGTAGTATCAGTTTTACTGGTAAAACGGCAAGTAATGAATATATGATTCGTGCTTATACGAATAGATTAACCAAACATCAACTAACGCGCGGAACTTTAGCGGATAAGCCTGAATTAGGATTAGTTCCAGGTGATATAGATGCTGCAAAATATAAGACGACTGTATTTGAAGTGAGAAATACTTCGTTTATTAACGATGATCACAATATAACTTTCGGCTTTGAACATAAAAAACAATCATATGCTGGAACAAGATTAATGAGGCAGAAAGTTGAAGGACCTTCACTGACCAAAGAACTGAAAGAACATTCAACTAAATCATATGCTCTATATATTGAAGATCAGTGGCAAGTTAGTGATCGATTATTCCTTTTGCCTTCACTTCGATATGGATATGATTATCAGTATGGGGCGGAAGTTACCCCTAAATTAGGTCTTACTTATGATGTGAATAATATCTGGAAATTGAAAGCGAATTACGGAAAAGGATTTAAAGCACCGACTATTAGTGAATTATATATGAATTGGGTTCATGGGGGATCTAATGGAATGGGACTGCTTGGAAATCCTGATTTAAAGCCAGAACACTCAAGAAGTTATGATGTTAGCTTAGAAGGTGATAATGGCTCGATGTTCGCTAAATTCACCTATTTTAATAATGATGTATCGAATTTAATTTCCTTTAAGCAGATTCGGCCATCTGCTGATATGGTGAATCCGCCTAGGTGGCTTTTGCAGTATCATAATGTGGGATCGGCCCAAATTAATGGGATAGAAATAGAATTAGGCACGCACCTTTCTAAATATTTGACGGCTCGTTTGCAATATAATTGGAATGATGCGACAGATAAAAAGAGCAAAACGCGTTTGCTTGGTAGGGCAGAAGAAGAGACGGGTGTGCAATTGCGGTATGATGATCATGGCGTTAATCCATTACAAATCACGTTGTCTGGAAAATATGTAAAAAATTATATTGTATCTGGTCGCCAGGGTGACGTATTTTTTTCCTATCCGACGATTGATTTAGGGATTCATAAGACATGGAATAAACAAATGTCGATTTATATGGGTGTAGATAACCTCTTTAATAAGAAAGAGGAAGATTTGTACATTCGTGGTAGATCCTATCGAATGACCGTTGATTGGAAGTTATAAGGGTAACTAAAAAAATAGCATAGACGATGTC
>NZ_AFUG01000041.1:0-3222 GCF_000221545.1 Megasphaera sp. UPII 135-E | reverse complement strand
GTACCTTGACAACTGCAAAGAAAAGTAAATGTCTCTTTACTGTAAGATCGAAAGATCGCAGAAGAGAACTTAACGAACCTTAGAAAGAAAAACTCAAGAGGAAAAGGTGCTTTCTGAAAAGAAAGAGAAGTCAAGTAAGTAAGGGCGTACGGCGGATGCCTTGGCCCTATCAGCCGATGAAGGACGCGATAAGCTGCGAAAAGCTACGGTGAGGTGCAAGTAACCATTGACCCGTAGATATCCGAATGGAGCAATCCGGCAGTAGGAGTACTGTCATCCATCGTAAGATGGAGGGGAACCCGGTGAACTGAAACATCTAAGTAGCCGGAGGAAAAGAAATCAACCGAGATACCCTAAGTAGCGGCGAGCGAACGGGGAAGAGCCTAAACCTAAACGGGAAACCGATTAGGGGTAGAGGACTGCAGAGCAGAACCAGCGAGAAGCCAAATCAGGTGGGAAACTGAGCCAGAGACGGTGAGAGCCCGGTAGGCGTAATCAAAGGGAAACAGCAGGATCCGGAGTACCACGGGGCACGAGGAACCTTGTGGGAAGCAGGGGGGACCACCCTCCAAGGCTAAATACTGATAGAGACCGATAGCGCATAGTACCGTGAGGGAACGGTGAAAAGAACCCCGGGAGGGGAATGAAATAGAACCTGAAACCGTATGTCTACAAGCAGTCGAAGCTCCGTATGAGAGCGACGGCGTGCCTATTGAAGAATGAACCGGCGAGTTACTGTTACCAGCGAGGTTAAGCGGAAAACGTGGAGCCGAAGCGAAAGCGAGTCTGAAAAGGGCGACAGTTGGTAGTAGTAGACCCGAAACCACAGTGATCTACCCATGTCCAGGCTGAAGCACAGGTAAAAATGTGTGGAGGGCCGAACTAGTGAGCGTTGAAAAGCTTTTAGATGAGATGTGGGTAGGGGTGAAATGCCAATCGAACGTGGAGATAGCTGGTTCTCCCCGAAATAGCTTTAGGGCTAGCCTCATGGAGAGAGTACAGGCGGTAGAGCACTGAACGAGGTAGGGGCCTATCCGGCTACCGAACTTAATCAAACTACGAATGGCTGTACTTATACATGGGAGTCAGACTGCGAGTAATAAGGCCCGTAGTCAAGAGGGAAACAGCCCAGACCAACAGCTAAGGTCCCCAATGCCGTACTAAGTGGTAAAGGATGTGGAGTTTCGAAAACAACCAGGATGTTGGCTTAGAAGCAGCCATCATTAAAAGAGTGCGTAATAGCTCACTGGTCGAGAGGCTCTGCGCCGAAGATGACCGGGGCTAAAGTACGGAACCGAAGCTTTGGCAATTAGCAATGCTAATTGGGTAGGGGAGCGTTCCTGCATGGGAGAAGCCTGACCGGAAGGACAGGTGGACAGGCAGGAAGAGAGAATGCCGGTATGAGTAGCGAAAAGGGTGGTGAGAATCCACCCCACCGAAAGCCTAAGGGTTCCCGGGCAACGATCGTCGACCCGGGGTAAGTCGGGACCTAATCCGAGGCGAAGACGCATAGGAGATGGACAACAGGTTGAAATTCCTGTACCGCAGAAGTATGATTGAGCGATGTGGTGACACAAGAAGGACGATGCGCATGCGACTGGAAGAGCATGTCTAAGCAGGTAGGCTGTAGAGTAGGCAAAACCGCTCTATGAAAAGGCCGAGAAGTGATGGGGAGCTTTCCGAGAGGAAAGTGAAGGGATCGGAACTAGATTGTCGAGAAAAGCTGCTAGTGAGTACTTAGGCGCCCGTACCAAAACCGACACAGGTAGGCAGGATGAGAATTCTAAGGTGCGCGGGAAAACCCTCGTTAAGGAACTCGGCAAAATATATCCGTAACTTCGGGAAAAGGATAGCCCAGAGTATGTGAAGTCCATACGGATGGAGCAGGAATGGGCGGCAGAAGAGAGGCCCAAGCGACTGTTTACCACAAACACAGGCGTCTGCTAAAGCGAAAGCTGATGTATAGATGCTGACACCTGCCCGGTGCTGGAAGGTTAAGAGGACGTGTTAGCCGTAAGGCGAAGCAGAGAATTGAAGCCCCAGTAAACGGCGGCCGTAACTATAACGGTCCTAAGGTAGCGAAATTCCTTGTCGGGTAAGTTCCGACCCGCACGAAAGGTGTAACGATTTGGGCACTGTCTCAACGAGGGACCCGGTGAAATTGAAGTACCTGTGAAGATGCAGGTTACCCGCGACTGGACAGAAAGACCCCATGGAGCTTTACTGTAACCTGAGATTGGATTCTGGTATAAGATGTACAGGATAGTTGGGAGGCGGAGAAGTGCGTACGCCAGTATGCATGGAGCCACAGGTGGGATACCAACCTTGTTGTATTGGAATTCTAACGAGAGCCGTAACGAAGCTGCGGACAGTCTCAGGCGGGCAGTTTGACTGGGGCGGTCGCCTCCTAAAAAGTAACGGAGGCGCCCAAAGGTTCCCTCAGCGCGGACGGAAACCGCGCGAAGAGTGTAAAGGCAGAAGGGAGCTTGACTGCAAGACGTACAGGTCGAGCAGGGACGAAAGTCGGGCTTAGTGATCCGGTGGTAGAGAGTGGAATTGCCATCGCTCAACGGATAAAAGCTACCCTGGGGATAACAGGCTTATCTCTCCCAAGAGTCCATATCGACGGGGAGGTTTGGCACCTCGATGTCGGCTCATCACATCCTGGGGCTGAAGTAGGTCCCAAGGGTTGGGCTGTTCGCCCATTAAAGTGGTACGCGAGCTGGGTTCAGAACGTCGTGAGACAGTTCGGTCCCTATCCATCGCGGGCGTAAGAAACTTGAAAGGGGCTGCTCCTAGTACGAGAGGACCGGAGTGGACGAACCAATGGTGTACCAGTCATACCGCCAGGTGTGCAGCTGGGTAGCTACGTTCGGGACGGATAAACGCTGAAAGCATCTAAGCGTGAAACCAGCCTAAAGATGAGGTTTCTCATTGCAAAAAGTAAGGTCCCACAAAGACGATGTGGTAGATAGGCCGGGAGTGGAAGTACAGTAATGTATGGAGCGGACCGGTACTAATAGACCGAGGACTTGACTTAATAACGAAGAGAAGAAGGGGAGTTAAGGAATACTTTTCTAAGCAGTTGTCAGGGTACATACCTGAAATTCAGTGGCGATAGCTACGGGGATCCACCTGTTCCCATGCCGAACACAGCAGTTAAGCCCGTATACGCTGAAAGTACTGGAGGGGAGGCCCTCTGGGAGGATAGGGAGTCGCTGA